>MWZA01000163.1 GCA_002050455.1 Acidobacteria bacterium 5-1
GGTTATATATGTCGGCTGATGATCAGTCTGAATCGGAAGCATTAAACAATGAAGAAACGAACGACCCGGATCTGCCGCCGGGCTCAAAGATTGAAAAAGGCGGCTACTTACTGATGCGTGCCGAACAAATCGGCTTGCTGCGCGGTTTTGACACGGCAAAACCCGAATCGCGCAGTAAAGCCGTCAAAAAAATGGAACTGCTCGAAAGAGAAATTGCTGTCCAACGACCCGGCGGCGAACAAAATCAACCGGCGGCGGGAATGTGGCGACCACTCGGTCCCGCGCCGATTCCGATTAGCCCGACGACATCTTACAGCGGGCGTGTTTCGGCAATCGCAGTTCACCCGACAAATGCGAACATCGTTTATGTCGGAACGGCGCAAGGCGGTGTGTATCGTTCGCTCAACGGCGGCACGACTTGGACTCCGATAATGGACGGCGCACAAACATTGGCAATCGGCGCGGTAACAATTTCTCCATCCGACCCGACGACTATTTTTGTCGGCACAGGCGAAGCCGGGCTGTGCGGTAGCGGCTGTTACATTGGTGTCGGCATTTATCGAATTACTGATGCCGAAACTACCCCGGTTTTATCGGGACCACTTAATCAAGGTTCAACCGGCGGCGATGTTTTTACCGGACGCGCAATCAGCAAGATTGTCGTTCACCCGACCAATCCGAATATTTTATTTGCAACCTCGACGAGCGGAGTCGCCGGTATTGGCGGAACCACAGCTGGACTAACCTTGCCTTTAGCGGGATTATACCGAACGACCAACGCGCTCGGAGCTGCGCCAACTTTTGAAAGATTGTCGGTTTCACCCTCTGGCAATGTCACCCGTTCAACTGTTGACGCGATTATCGAACCGGGCAATCCGAATCGCTTGATAATTACGGTTATCGGAAGCGGCGGCGACGGCGGTATTTATCTTTCGACCAACGCGCTTGATGCCGTACCGACCTTTACGCGCACTTTGACTACCGGCGACGGCAACAACGCCGGACGTGCCGAACTCGCCATCAACAAAGTCGGTGGCGTAACTACGGTTTATGCCGCGACCGGCGTTGCCAACGGAACGCTTTATAAATCAGTTGACGGAGGTGCGACATTTGTGCAAACGGTTTCCAACAATTTCTGTAATCCACAGTGTTTTTACGACATTGCGGTGGCGGTTGACCCGTTTGATGCCGATAAGGTTTATCTGGGCGGTTCGCCGTCGCTGGTTTTCGGGCGTTCGACCAACGGCGGTATGAGTTTTACCAACAGTTCGACCGGTTTGCACGTTGACACGCATGCGTTTGCTATTCCGCCGTCCGAACCAACCACGCTTTATTTTGGAAGCGACGGCGGAATTTGGAAAACGACGAATTTAGGCGCAACGCCCATTTCTTGGACATCGTTAAATAATTCGACCTTTAGCGCGACGCAGTTTGAGAGCATCGCTTTACACCCGCTTGACCGCAATTATTTAATCGGCGGAACGCAGGATAACGGAACGCAGTTTCTTGCCCCGGACGGTGCAACGTGGGTGCGCTCGGATGGCGGCGACGGCGGATTTGCTGTAATTGACCAAAACTCGCCGAATATAAACAACGTAACGGCTTATCATACTTATTTCAACCAAACCAATTCGCAAATCGGTTTTCGCCGCGCCACTACTACAGATCCCAATGGTGACCCAATTTGGAGCACTTTTTACGGCTGCAGCGGAACGGCAAATGGTATTAATTGTGCCGATGCGGTTTTATTCTACGCGCCGATGGTTGGCGGTCCCGGCAATCCGAACACGCTTTATTTCGGGACAAATCGGGTCTATCGCTCATCAAATCTAGGCGTAACAATGACCGATATCAGCGGAATGCTTCCAGCTCGCGTCAGTGCAATTGGAATTTCCCCGCAAAATGATAATATCCGGCTTGCCGGAACGACGGCTGGAAGAGTTTATTTATCCACTACGGCGGACGCAACGGCGATGACCGACGTTACCGGATCAATTCCGGGTCGTTATGTCGGGCGTGTTAGAATTGACCCAAACAATTCTGCAGTCGCTTATGTTGCGCTAAACGGTTACGGTTTGGCGGCAGGACAACACATTTGGAAGACGACAAATCTGACAAGTGGCACACCGACTTGGATACCTGCCGGAAATGGTATTCCTGATGTTCCGGTCAACGCTTTTGTGGTTGACTCGGCAGACTCGCAGCAGCTTTTTGCCGGCACCGACATCGGCGTTTTTCGCTCGACCGACGGCGGCGCAAACTGGATACCGTTCAGCGATAATCTGCCGCGGGTCGCTGTTTTTGGTATGGAACTCCAGCCGATTCATCGAGTTTTGAAGATTGCGACGCACGGGCGCGGAGTTTGGGAATACAATCTTCGTCCCGGGTTTAACGGCAATACAAAATTTGACTATGACGGCGACGGCAAAGCCGATGTATCAGTCTTTCGTCCCGATAACGGCGTGTGGTATTTGCTTAACTCGCAATCGGGCTTTTTATCTGCCGCATTTGGCATTTCAACAGATAAAATAGTGCCTGCCGATTATGACGGCGACGGCAAAACCGATTTGGCTGTTTATCGCTCAGGAATTTGGTTTCTGCAAAGAAGCACTGCCGGATTTACCGGCGTGGCTTTTGGCGATGCGGCAGACATACCGCAACCGGCAGACTTTGACGGCGACGGTAAAGCCGAACTCGCCGTTTTCCGTCCCTCAAACGGCACTTGGTATGTCTATAATTTGGCTAATAACCAAGTTACCTCAGCGGCATTTGGTCAGAACGGCGACAAACCCGTAGTCGGCGATTATGACGGCGATGGGCGTGCTGATTATGCCGTATTTCGTCCGGCAGGCGGAGTTTGGTATTTGTTGAGAAGTGCTGCCGGATTTACCGGAATAGCATTTGGCGCAGATACTGATAAACCCGTTCCGGCAGATTACGACGGCGACGGTAAGACGGATGTTGCTGTTTTCCGTCCGTCAAACGGCACTTGGTATCTCTTGCAAAGCACGGCAGGTTTTACCGGCATAGCGTTCGGTTTGGGAACTGATTTGCCCGTACCGGCGGATTATGACGGCGACGGCAAAGCGGATGTGGCGGTTTTCCGAAACGGCACTTGGTATTTGCAGCGAAGCACGGCAGGTTTTACCGGCGTGGCTTTCGGCGCAAGCACCGATAAACCATCTCCGAATGCCTTTATTCAATAAAAAGCTGAAAGTAAATTTTAGCTGAAACGTTTTCACTACAATTGAAAGCTGATAGATGAATCAACCGGATATTTCTCATACTCGGTGCTTCGTTTATTGGCTTTTTCCTTCTAAACATTATCGCAAGCCTTGACTAAAGAAAATTTGTTTAATCTAATTAAAGCTAACGCCGAAATATCGGTTGAAATAAAATTAAGGATATGGCGCGAAATTGTAAATTCAATAAATCGCGCTCCGAAAAAAGATGAGTAAAATTTTATTATTTATAATTGGCGCGGTTCTAGGCTTGGTCATCGGTGGCGTTTTGGTTTTGTATTTTTTTGGCGGCACGCCGCGTGCCGCGTCAATTCCCGGAAATCCGATTCAACCGCCCGATGCCGCCGGAATACCTGCGGGAACGGCAACCGTCGTTTTAAATCAGCAATTTTTCGATACGGTTTTAACGACCATTTTCCGCGATATGAACGCGCCTGCGTTTCCACTCAATCTGACTGGACAAAATAAATTTCAACCGGATTTTCAGCCGACCAAAATCGCGTTTCAACAAAGCGGAAACTGCGAAGGGAAAATTGTTCTTCTTCCCGAAGGCAGCGGCGTTCAAACAAGCGTGCGTTTGGAAAACGGCAGCATCACCGCTCCGCTTGCTTTTCAGGGAAGCACATCTTTATTGGGGAATTGTATAAATTTTGCAGGTTGGGCGCAGGCAAATTTTAATCTGCGTTATGACGAAACTCAGCAAACCGTGTTCGGTCAAATTGATGTTCAAACTATTAATCTCGACGGCGTAATACCCGCTTTGAGCGGTATAATTACACCGATTGTGCAAACTACGCTTAATAATCGGGTTAATCCGATTGTTATTTTGCGCGGACAGCAACTCGCCTTGAGTCTGCCGATTATGGCAACCGAAGGAACACTTAACGGCAAAGTTAAAGACGTTCGCGCCGATGTTAAAGACAACGCTGTGAATCTGTATATAACTTATGATTTTGCGGGAACAAAAGGGATTCAACCAGCTCAATAACTAGAGCAGTCTTAGATTGTGTGTCCGGAAAAGTTTTGAGTTCCCCTAGAGGTTGGCTTCTAATATAAGAGCCAGCTAAAGTTGGAACTCAAAACACGCTTGTCAATCATATTCAAATCTGCTCTATTCTTCTTTTTTTAACAGTTTGGTGGTATTTTCCGTTACACTGTGCGGATGAACCAAATCGCCCGTATCGGCGGATTTCCAAACATTTCCCGGCGGAACATAACTTTGCGCCGGTTGGGTTTGCTGTGGCGGAAGTGCCGATTGAGTTCGATTTGCTTTTAAGTGGGCGGGCATCATATTTTCACTTTGATTTAAATGTCCGTCCTGGATATTTTTAGGCGCATTAGTAAGAAATAATACCGAAAGAATCATAATTATAATTCCGCCGACAAAACCTAAGACTGCTGTAACTGCAACAATTGCATCACCGCCGGCGATTCCTAAAAGCGGTGTCATCAAAAGAGACCAGAACAAAAACCAGATTAAACCAAACTTGATGCCGTTAGATTTTGTAAAAATCTTTTTTGATTTATACAAATCGGCTAATTGCGGTAAAAAACCGCCGTGTGCAAGAATTTCCGCAACCAAGCCGAGCGGAAAACCGCACCGTGAACAAAATTTTATTTCCTGCGAAACTTGCTGCTGACCGCAATTTGGACAGAACATTTTTTTCTCCAATTATTCAAAGAGTTTTCAAGACTTAAACTTTAACGCATTTTTACACGAATTTGTTCAAATTCAAAATTATCAAAACTAAATAATCGGAAGTCTTTCGTCGGAAAACATTTGAAAGATGGCAAAAGCGCGACCTTGAAAATGTTCGGCGCGGGCAGCGGTTTCAAGCAAAATCTCGAAAATTGATTTTAATTTTTCGGGCGCGGGCAATTCTTTCTTCAAATCTTCATCGGACGCGAAAAATGCAAAACCTTTTTGCCGAGTCGCTTCGACTTCCGCGAGATATTCTGAAATTTTATCGGTTATCGAAAGTTCTTCCGGCAGAGTCCATTCAAACGGGTCGTCCCAAAGTCTGCTTGTAATTCCGCCGAAGGTTTGTTCAACTGTGCCCGCACTTCGCAAAATATATGCTCCGCACGAAAACCGCACAAAATCGTGTTTCGTTTCACGCGGTTTCCAAAAAAGTTTGTCGTTCGGAATTTTTTTAACGAATTGGCAGGAACGATTGTGGAGTTCGAGAAATTGTTCGTCAAATTGATTGATAAAAATCCTCATCGGCGCAAAGTTAAAATGCAGAAACACGCACGATGGTCGAGTGTGCTTTTTTCGTTTCCGCCCTTACGTGCGGGCTTCTGCAATAATTCTAAAACTGTTATATTTGAGTCGGGTCAATACCGAGTTCGCGCAGTTTTCGTTCCGCTTTTTCGGCGCGTTCTTTTCCGCTCAAAATTAAATTTCCGTCCGCGTCGCACCAGCGCAGCCATTCAAATTCCTCTTCTTCAAACTCGCCTCGCCACAGCGTCAAACCGAGTCCGACATCCGGCAAATCGTAATCTCTCCGCAAATGATAGCGTCTGCCGCCGAAACCGAGTTCATAAACACACAAAACCTCATCGCTCAGCTCCTTCAACGGGTCGAAAACGACATAGTAACTGACCGCCATTTTTGCGTAGCGATTCATTTTTCCGTCAACTTCTTCGCCTTTTTTGTTCGACACGATTTCCACCGCGACTTCCGGCACTTTGCCGAATTCCCAAACGAAATACGAACGATTTTTCTTTTCAAAAAAGTTTTCCCGCGGCTCAATGTCCAAACTCAAAAGCATATCCGGCACAATCGGCGATTGATACGGCGTAAAAAAGATGCCGACATCGGTTGCCGCCAGAAAACTTCGTGGTTGCGGTGTTTCTTCATCGGTTAAAAGTTTCCAAGAAGTGTAGAGTGGTTCAACCAAAAGACGCATTTGTTTTTCAGAGATAAGGTTTTCCACCGGTTCATCATCCTCCGTAACCAGATTTTCGATAACCTCGTCAAAATCGTATGGCAATTCGACCAAAGCATTTTGCGACATATATATTTCCTCGCTTTTGTATTTTATTTCGCTCGCTTATTTTATCACAACCGTTTCATCATAGGTTGGTATTTCATAAAGAAAAACAGGCGACAAGATTTTAACTTATCGCCCGCTGTTTGGGTAGTATCCTGATTTTGTGCTGCCGGAAATTTCCTCGCTTATTTTAGCAAGCGGTCATATTCCGTTTTAACGGTTTGGTAGCATTCGCAAGTAAAATCTTCGAGTCCTTCGTGGTCTGTAACGGTAATATGACCGCGTGTGTATTGAATATATCCGGCACTTTGCAGCGCAATCGCGGACATCGTTACGGTTGCCCGGTTTGTGCCGAGCATAATAGCGAGAAACTCTTGCGTCAGTTGCAATTCATTAGTTCCCGCGCGGTCGCGGCATAGCAGCAGCCACCGCGATAATCTTTCCTCAACCGTATGCAGGCGATTGCACAGAGCCGTTTGACTAACCTGTATCATCATCAAGCGCACAAAGCGCAGTACGGAATCGTGCAGCGCACCGCCGCGCTTGAACTCTCCTCTGATAGCGGCTGTATTTATCCGTAACGCGCCGTTGGCGTGTTGGACCAGATTTTCGTTAAGTGCCGAATCGGCTCCCAGCAGAACATCCACTCCGACCAAACCTTCATAGCCGATGACGCCGACTTCGGCGCATTGCCCTCCCACCGTGTTAGCGATAACGGAAATCATCGCTTTGTTGGGAAAATAAACGTGAGTTATCGGATCTTCCGCTTGGTAGAGAACTTGACCGAGAGCCAGATTGACTTCTTCAAGGTCGGGCAGCAGTCGCTCAAAATCTTCTTTGGGCAGAGAGTTCAGAATACTATTTCTGGTTGAAAGACTTGGTTGTGTCGAAGGACTTGAATGATTGGGCAGTTCTCTCCTTAAATTTCCGGCTCGCGTGTTACAACACAGCAAACGGCACAAGGAGATGTCTGTTTAAGCACAGCCCAAGGTCGAGTGTTGGGTTTTCAAAAAAACAAATAAATAATTAAATTCGCTAAATTATTATAGCACAGAAACCAGTTTGCCGTATCAAATATCGAACAGCTTTGTAATCTAAATTTTGATAATTAAAAACAAGTCAAGCATTTTGAATTGACGATTTATCATGTCTTTATTCATAGGCAAGAACAAAGTGCGTTCCGCGTTTGGACACAAAAATGCTTGAATTTCTCGGTGTCGGAGTGCTTTGATGTGTAAATGCGCTTTTAATATATACCCTGATAAACTCTTCGACCGCTGGCAGATTCAGGTTTGGAAATTGACGAACTTTTATTTAAAAGCCGTGTTATCGTTCCAATTATTTTGTCGAGGTCATTTGGCTTAACTAGATATTCGGTTGCGCCCGCCGCCATTGCCACGCTGCGGTCTGCGGGGCGTGCCATTCCGGTATAAAATAAAATCGGCGTGTTCTGATCAGCTTTACGAATCCGGCGACAAAGTTCGATACCGGATGTCCCCGGCAGAAGGCATTCAAGAACGTAAAGGTTAAATTTCCCGTCTGCCATTAAATTCATTGCTTCATCGGCACTCGCAACAACGACAAGTTCATAACCGGGTTCGGCAATGTTGAGCATTAATCCAACCATTTGACAACAATCTTTATCATCTACGTAAAGAATGCGCGGGTTTGAAACGGGCATAATTTTACCTCACGAAAAATTTCTATAATTTTATAAATCGGACAGTCGGAAAAAAATGCAGGCTTAATATAAAATAAAAATATGAAATAAAAAGCCTGCCATACGGTTTTTCAACCAATAAAACAATTAGTTTTGAGAAATTGTAACAAGGAAAATTATCCCGGTCTGTTGCGTATCTAACATACAAAAGTTTTTATTTAAGCTAATTTAGTTATCAAGCCATTGAATTGAAATTGAGTGCCTTGCCCTATTTTGCGCTCGGGTTACGCGCTCGCATAACCGAAATTCGATGCGGCTTTTGTCAGAGAACAAGGGGAACAAGGGGGAAATAAGGATGGGTTGAAGTTAAACTCATCCTTATAATTTCCGTCGCCGCTTGCGACATCGGTCTGCAGCCGGTGTTTTGAATGATAATTGACGGAGAGGCTGTTTTATGAGAGCAATTTCATTTATGTTTTATTATTTCAAGCTGCTGTTAGGTGTTCTGCTCGGCGTTCATCGAACTGCTAATCCGTTGAGTGTTAAATGGCGATGGGATTTCTGGCAACATAAATATGTCACGCGCCGCAACCACCGGTTTTTTAAGTGAAATAATTTTGTTAAGGAAAAGATGCAGTTATTAGCTTATCAAACAAGTCTAACCAGAGAAGCTTTAGCAATTCTTCAAAGAATTGCTAAAACCGATAAAACTGCAATTAAAGATTGTATTGATGCTTACGGTAGTTTGATTTGGGCGTTAGCGAGAAAACACACCAATTTAGCGGAAGAAGCAGAGCTGCCACCCATGAGATATTTCTTGACGTTTGGCGATACGCCGGACGTTGCGAATCGACCAAGTTTGATGAAGCTGCTTTTATTTTCCTCATTGCACGGCGGCGATTGATTAAAAGATTGTCATAATCAACCGTTATTTTTAAGAACCACACACTTTTAAAACACCATCGCCGCTTGTTATAGGTTGATTTAAATGTAACGGCAACTTGGGTTAAATCTACTTGCCGTTCTTAAATCGTCGGTCATCTTCCACCAAAACCAAACCGTAGTTTTTTCCATTATAATTTACGCCGTTTTGAATTTTGCCTTTAATGCCGAGTTGCGCTCCCTTTGACGGAACACTTCTTCTCGTCATTACCCAAATCGAACCTGTTCCGTCGTCCACTTTATAGATGCCGCCTTGTCCGTTGCTAATGATAGGAATCGAAACACCGTAGCTGTTTTGGACAGTTCCCGCAACTGCTACATCTTTGTCGTAAAATCTTGACGGGTTTGCTTCGATGTCGGCAATAGTCGTGCGTTTCGGACACGCCGCTGATAGAATTCCAGCCATTAAAACGAAACTCAATAATATCGCTTTTGTTCCTTTTTTCATTTGTTCTCCTTCTTTTGTTTTATGAAAATGTCGGGGGAGCCGTTTTTCTAGTGTTAAAGATTCATTTTATGAAAAAAGGTTTGCCAATTTTTATTTTTTCACTTCGATGTTTGTTTCGTGTTAATAGCTTTGCTATATTTCAATTACATACTATTTTAGGAGATTTTATAATGAAAAAATTTGCGTTTCTTATTTGTCTGTCAATTTTAACAGCCGCTTTAACCCTGACGGCAGCAGCCCAAGGCAAACAGTCAAAAGATGAACTTTTCGGCAAAATAGCCAAAATGTCGCAGACAAAAAAACCTGAAGACCTTGAAAAGGCTTACCAAATGAGTAAAGATTTTCTGGCTCAATACGGTAACGATAAAGATGAAAAGGTAACAAAAATCAAAGATTTTGCTGAAAAGTATCGCACCGCGACGATAAATAAAAAAATAGACGAAGGCAAGACCGCCGAAGCCTTTGTGCTTGGCAAAGAAATCTTGGCGCAGGAACCTGAAAATTCGTATATTACAATGAATTTGGCTTACGGCGGCTACGAGGCGTTGAGCAAGAATAAAGATAAATCCTTCGGCGCGGATTCCGTCAAATACGCTAAACAAACCTTGAGTCTGCTTGATGCAGGAAAATTGCCGAAAAATTTTCAGCCATTCAAAGACCAAGCCGAAGCGACGGCTCTGATGTATTATATTATCGGAAGTTTTATGCTTGAAACAGACCCCAAAGAAGCCACTCAGAATTTTTATAAATCGCTGCAATACGAATCGAAAATTAAAAATACTTCTTATCCATATTATATTATTGCTTTTAATTACGAAAAAGAATATGAAAAAGCGGCGAAGGATTTTGAAGTCAAACACGGTAAAAAAACGCAGACAGATGCCGCGATGAAGACGGATAGCGCAAATCTTGAAAAAATAATTAATCGGATGCTTGATGCCTACGCCCGCACGGTAAAAATCGCCCAAGCCGAAAACAATCCAAGCACAAATGCTTGGAAACAACGCTATACCGAAATTTACAAATTCATTAAACCAAACGATCCGGGAATGGATGAATATCTCAACAACATCATGAAAACACCGATGCCCGACCCAAATTCAATGTAGTTTGCCGGAAAATTTTTGACATTATGCCTGAGAGAAGTTAGCCTGATTCTTTCAGGCTTTTGTTTTTTAATTTTTAAATTTATCTCCGGCGGATTTGTTATTGATGAATGCACCCAAACAGATATTAGCTGAAAAATTTTCTTTTACTTCTAGTATCAAAGCCGACGTTTGGCAGCCGAAAACCAATCCGAAAGCGTTTGAGTGGTGGTATTTTGACGCGCTCAGCGAAGACGGACGCGACGCGGTGGTGATAATTTTTCTCGACAACTTCATTTTTTCGCCGCGTTATAATTCAGCTAACCGAAAGCATTATAGATTTGCGGACAAACTTCTCAAAAGAAAAACTCTGCAATGGGATAATTGTTTTCCTGCCCTTGCTTTTACATATTACCGCGACGGCAAACCGGTTTATCGCGCCATTAACGAATTTTCGCCCGAAGATTTTACGGCAAGCCAAGAAAATCCTTCGTGTCAGATGGGCAGCAATTTTTTTCGGCTCGAATCCGCGCCTTACGGTTTAGGCTATGTTCTTTCCATCAACGCCAAACTCCGCAAAAATCGCCATCTCGAAGCACATTTTGAATGGCTCTTGATTGAAAGCGACTTTTTGCCGGATAAAGCCTTAAACAAGAATGACTCGCACGTTTGGAATCTGGTTGTGGCGCGGGCGGACGTAACCGGCAGAATCAGCGTTGCGGACAATAAGGGCAAACCCGAAGATATCGTTCATTTTCGCGGAACGGGCTATCACGACCACAATTTCGATAATCGCTGGCTGCCCGAAACCGTTTCCGAATGGCAATGGGGGCGCGCCCATTTTGCTGATGCAACCGCCATATTTTACCGTTACAAGGAAATGGGCGAAGCCAATCCGACGACGAAACTTTTCACCGTGCGCGACGGCGCGTTACGCGACCACGATTCCGATTACGAGCAGCAGAGTTTTAACCGCGACAAGTTCGGCATAAAATACCCGACCCGTCTGCGCCTCGCCACTGAAGGCAATATCAGCCTGCGCGTAGAACAGTCGAAAATCATTGATTCAAGTTTCTTTTACCTGCGTTTTCTAAGCGAAATGACGTTGTCCCTGCGCGACGGCAAACCGCGCAGAGCCATCGGGCTAACCGAATATCTCTCGCCGAAAGTCTTAAAATATCGTTGGCTCGATTGGCTGACAAATATGCGAATCGGCAGGGGCGGAAAAGGTTCTTTTCTGCCGTGAAAAGATGTTATCCTTTTGTTTTGTTATAATAATTAGAGTTGCCCAAACAGGCAGCTTTATTTTTATAAAAAGGTTTTTAGATATTAAATTATGAATGCTTGGCACGATGTTTTTTACGGCGAAAACGCTCCCGAAATCGTCAGCGCGATTATCGAAATCAGCAAGGGAAGTAAAGGGAAGTTTGAATTAGATAAAGAAACCGGTTTAATAAAACTTGACCGTGTTCTTTATTCTTCGGTGCATTATCCGGCAAATTACGGTTTTATCCCGCAAACTTATTGCGATGACAAAGACCCGCTCGACATTCTCGTTTTTGCTTCAATCGAAATCCCGAAAATGTGTCTAATTGATGCAAAAGTTATTGGTGTGATGAGAATGATTGACACGGGCGAAATTGACGATAAAATTATTGCCGTTGCCGCCAACGATATTTCGGTCAGTTATCGTAATGATATTTCCGAACTTCCGCCGCACACGACGATTGAAATGCGAGCCTTTTTTGAAGATTATAAGAATTTGGAACACAAGAAAGTTGTCGTCGAAGAATTTTTCGGACGCGAAAAAGCGTTTGAAATCATTGACGAAGCGATTGAACTTTACAAAGTTACTTTCGGAAAAGGTAAAACTATCGGAGTTTAACCGCCGTTCCATAAGCCAAAACTTCTGTCGAGCTTTGCGAAAATTCGGTTGCGTCATAGCGCATTCCGATAATTGCGTCCGCGCCAATAGCGTTTGCGTGCTGCGCCATCCGATTAAACGCTTCGAGCCGCGCGTTTTCGCAAACATGCGTAAATTCTTCGATATTTCCGCCCGCAATTGATTTTAAACCGCCAACAATTCCGCGCCCGATGCCCGTCGCCCGCACGACAATTCCGCGCACAATGCCCAAATATTCGGTAATTTCTTTTCCCGCCACTTCATTTCCGGTTGTTATTATCATTTTTCTCCTTACTTATTTAAAAATTTAGCAACTCCGCGCCGGCAGTCTTCGGTCAAACGCGCAATTGTGTTGACTTCCGCGCCCGTTTCGAGTGCCGCGTCAAACGTCATTCCGTCCATTTGGTAAAGCAGTTTTTTTGATAAAACAACGGCTGAACGGCTGACTTTTGTATATTCATTGGCAAATTCCAAAACATCTTTTTCAAAAGTTTCGTTCGGGAAGACGTGATTTATCAAACCAAATTTTTCGGCTTCTTCGGCGGAAAAATCAAAACCTCTGGTAATCAATTCAAATGAGCGTTTTTCCGATAGATTGCGCCGCAAAATCGCCATCACCATCGCCGGAACAAAACCGATTTTTACTTCCGGGTAACCAAAACGTGCTGATTTGCTCGCTAATACAATATCGCAAACCGTCGCCAAACCGCAGCCGCCCGCCAAAGCGCGACCGTGAACTGCGGCAACGACGGGAACTTTTATTTTTCTGATTAAAGAAAATAGTTCCATCAAATTTTCAGCATCCGCCAAGTTTTCCAAAACCGAACTTTCGGAAATCTTCTGCAATGCTGACAAATCCGTGCCCGAACAAAAATCTTTGCCCGCGCCTTTGATGACGATTGCACGCAAGTTTTCGTCTTTATTGGCTTCGCGCAAAGCATCTTTTAGCTCATTTATTAAAGCGTCGTTCAAAGCATTACGCTTTTCGGGACGATTTAAGATAATAATTAAAATTAGATTTTCAGTAGCGGTTAAAATTTCAGACATTTTCTTTAGAAGTTTTGACGCTTGAAGTCAGCATTTTGATAAGTTCAACACAATCTTCGTTTATCGAATTGTATGCTTTTTCGTCAAGATATTCGCCTTCATGTAAAATTAAAAGCCAAAATTCGGTTTCCGAAGCCCTTTTCAGCGCGATTTGCATATCACCGGTGAAAACTTGTTTCGATTCGGCTTGAGTTGCATCTTTGATGAATTTTGCGATGTGCGTTCCCGAAAGTAAAACCTGCTTGCTCAAAACATATTCTTTCTTCTCTTCCGATAAATAACGGTATAATTTGACAATCCGCAAGGCAAACTTTATCGCTTTTTCCAAAACCAGACTTTTGCTCATATCTTATTCTCTGAAAAATAGCGAACAATTAAAAAGCTGTTCACTTTTCGCTATTCACTATTTGCTGTTTATTTAGTAATTAGATTCTCGCCCATAATTTTTCTGAAAAACAGTTAAAAGTTAATAGCGAATAGCTAACAGTTATTCGCTATTAACTTTTCGTTGTCTACTCAACAATAAAAATTAAATTTACTAGCGATTTTCTTAGAACAATTTTGCCGCCCTATCAATTTCCAGCGCAAAATTTTCAATTGTTTTGGAAACGATTTCAATTTGTTCGCCCGCTTCTTTCCAATTTCTCTGCTCAATCGCTTCGCGCACGCCGGGCAGAGTTTTCACGCCGTAGCCGGTATAAAATCCGGGCGCGTAAATCTGATGTTTAAACCAATCGCGGCGCGGCAATCCCGCATCACGAGTCAAAGCGCGTTCCGTATTCATTAGAATTTTATCCAATTGTTTTTGCGCTTCGGGCGAAATTTGCTTATCTTTCGTTGCCGTTTGATAATTTTTTGCGCTTTGCTGTAATGTTTCCAAAGCGTTTTGCAGCGGCGCAAAGTTCAGATATGGCACATTAGTTTTCGGTTTCGGCACTACAAAAGTCTCTTTCGGGTCTTGTACGGCGAGCAAACTGCCGTCTTTTATCATTTGGTTCAGCGCGTCAGTTTCTTCACGCATTGTTTCGGTCAATTTCAGAACATCTTTGACATATTGCCCGATGGTTTCGGCAAAATTGGTAAATTCAAACGGCAAGACATCGGCGTTGGCAAGCCGCAGAGTCGTGCGTCCGCAAACTTTCGCCAGCGCGATTCCGTAATCGAAATTCGGATCGCCAAATCGTGTGAAATGGTCAAACGAATCATAAATCGAATGATAAGAACCACCGCCGTCTTCGCCGCCGAAACCGATGTTGAGCGAAGCGATGCCGAGATGCTGCAAAAACGGCGTGTAATCCGAACCCGAACCGAGCGCGGAAATGCGTAAATCCTTGCGTTCTTTTGTTTCCTTTTTCACGGTTGGCGAGCCGTCAACCATCTGTCGAGCGCGGCGGCGTTCCAAAACGGAAAGTTTGGTTTGCGGGTCAATAACATCTCTTGCCACTTCGTTAATAAATTTTTCGAGCGTGTGCGAACCGCCAATGCCGAGAAATCCGCGCCCGTTTGAATCAGTGTTGATATAAACGGCGGCTTTGTCTTTGAGCATTGCGGCGTGCGTTTCCGCCCATTCGGTTGAGCCAAGCAGTCCCGGCTCTTCCGCGTCCCAAGCCGCATAAACAATCGTGCGTTTAGGTTTGAAACCTTGTTTGGCTAATTCGCCGACGGCTCGTGCTTCCTCCATCAGAGCAACCAGCCCGCTAATCGGGTCGTCCGCGCCATTGACCCAAGCGTCATGATGATTGCCGCGAATAATCCACTGATTGAGGCGTTCGCTTCCCGTTAGTTTGGCAATGACATCGTAAGCAGGCTTGATGTCCCAATTAAATTCGAGTTTAAGATGAACTTTAACCGCGCTTGTTCCGCCGAGATGATAAGTTATCGGCAACGCGCCGCGCCAATTTTCAGGAGCAACCGCGCCGCCCAAATTCCGCAAAAGCGGCAAAGCGTCGCTGTATGAAATTGGCAAAACAGGAATTTTCGTTAGCGTCGGTGCATCTTTTAACGCCAGACGCTTTGCGCCTTTGATTGAGCCGACATGCGGTGTTAAAGGGTCGCCCGGAAAAACCGGCATATCGGCAACCGAGCCGCGCTGTGTGCCAAATTCATTCTTCCACGCGCCTTTCGGATAAACATCGCCTTGGAAATAGCCGTCGTCTTTTGGGTCGGAATAAATCAAACAGCCGATTGCGCCGTTTTCCGCCGCAACTTTCGGCTTGATGCCGCGCCACGAACCGCCGTATTTGGCAATCACGATTTTGCCTTTAACATCAACGCCGCGCTTTGCAAGTTCTTCGTAATCGGCGGGAATGCCGTAATTGACGAAAACAAGGTCGCCGGTTACGTCGCCGTCAATCGAATAAGCGTTGTAGGTCGGAAGCTGCTCGCTTTTTTGATTTGAGGTTGAATCTTCCTGTAAATTCGGTTCTTCGAGTTTCGCCGTGAATTTTTCGGGCGAAATCATTTCCAAAACGCGGGTTTTCGGCGTGGGAAACAAAACGTCGAATTGCTCAATATTTGTTTCATAACCCCACGATTTGAACAAAGACGCAATAAATTCGGCATTTTCTTTGCCATAAGGCGAACCAACATGATGCGGACGCGCCGATAATCGCTTCATCCATTGACATAGATTTTCCTTTTTCAACAAAGCATCAAACTTTTGCTCCAAAACCCTTTGCCGTGTTGAGTTTTCAGCCGAAAAGCCCATCAAAGTTTTATCACTTAGCATTGATTGAGCCAATACTGAACAAGTTAAAAGAAAAACCGAAAAGATTTTTAGAAATGATTGACGCATAAAAACTCCTGAAATTTAGATTGGTTAAAACGAAGTGAAATTATTGTAAAGCAAATTTGGGTAAAGATGCTAATTGGTTTAGATTTTGCTAAAGAATTTACTCTGCCAAAAACTCGCGCAAACTGTCGGTAACAATTTCGGCGGCTTCCTGCTGAACCCAATGCGCCGCGTCGGGAATGCGGATTTCTTGATAGGGCGCATCAATAATCTCGCCGATGCCTTTGACGGTTTCGGGCAAAACTGCCGAGTCTTTTTCGCCGTAAATAAAAAGTGTCGGAACTTTTATCTTCGGCAGGTTTTCCGTTTTGGCGAAAAGGCGTTGCACAATGTTGGCGCGATAATAATTGAGCATTGCCGTGAGCGCAAACGGCTCATTCCAAGCCTTTTTATAATCGGTAAGGTCTTCGTCAGTAAAGACATTTTTTTCCGCCGTTGTTTTTTTTAAAGCATCTTTCAGCGCGGCGTAATCATTGCGCTGAAGGAGAAACTCAGGCAATCTCGGAATTTGGAAAAAGAACATATACCAACTTGCCAGAAATTGTTTAAAAGTCTGATTTTTCTTCCAAACAGAAATCGGCGGAACTTGCAACGCACCAAGTTTCCAGAGATATTCGGGATGTTTCGTAGCAATCGCCCAAGCAATGCTTGCACCCCAATCATGTCCGATGACGGCGGCTTTTTTGCGCCCGAAATGTTGAATCAAACCGCAAATGTCATCAACCAGTTTATCAATCCTGTAATCTTCCACCTTTAACGGTTTGTCAGACAAATTATAACCGCGCATATCGGGCGCAACGACTGTATATTCATCGCTGAGAGCAACGAGCTGATGCCGCCACGAATACCAGAATTCGGGAAAACCGTGCAGCAGAATAACAAGTTTTTCGCCGTCGCCCGCCGTTGCGTAATGAAGTTTTACGTTGCCGATTTGCGCGTAATCAAATTTGATTTTTTCGTCTATCATAAACCTAATTCGCTTGCTTCCGTTTCGGGAATTTCAATTTTCATTCGCAAAAGTGCGGTCGAAAAAGTTTTGCCTTGTGCATCGGTCATCAGCGAAAGAGTTCCACCGCCGCCTAAACTCTCGTGAAGCAGAAAATTTAATGCGCCGAGATTCGGCAGTTCAAAACGCTCAACTTTGCCTTTAACAATTGCGCCAAAATGTTCTTTCACCTTTTCGGCAGTAACTTCACGCACGAGAAGCGGATAAAATTCGTCTTTGAGCGCGATAACGCCCACATTTGCCGTGTCGCCTTTGTCGCCAGAACGGGCGTGGGCGAGTTTTAGAAGTTCAATTTTCATAATTTTTATTTAAGCTAAAATAATAAAAAGCTGCAATCACAAGCGAATGAGTTATTGTTTCATCGGAGATTAAACTTCCAATCTCCACAAGCGGAACTAATTTAGTAACAACGCTTTCGTGTTCGTCAAAAGCTGTTTGCTGTGTTTTTTCGCAATCAAGCGCGAGAAAATGATAAATCGTATTATTGTTTATCGCCGGATTCGGACGCGATTTGCCCAGCAAAATAAATTTTTCTGCAGAAAAACCGGTTTCTTCCAAGAGTTCGCGCCGCGCCGCGTCCTTCGGATCTTCGCTTTCGTCAATCATACCGCCCGGAATTTCCAAGATAATTTCCTGTGTGCCGTGCCGAAATTGTTTGATTAAAACAACCTGTTTATCCCGCGTTATAGCAATAACATTCACCCAATCGGGATTTTCCAAGACAAAAAACGTGCATTTCTGCTTGTCGCTTTCACGTTGGCAAAAATCTTCGCGCACTTTGAACACGCGGCAGTCGGCAATTTCTTTCGACTTTGTGCGTTTCCAAGTTTCAGGTTGTTCAATCATAAAAAAATTGTTTCGTTTCTATTAAAATTGTGTTTTCGTTTCTATTAAAATTGTGTTTAGATAATAAATCAAGTTTGAAATTTTGTTTGAGGTTAAAGTAATAATGAGATTTATCGTAAAAATTCTGTTTTCGATTGTGTTGGTCATCGCAGGCGCGAATTTTGCATTCGGACAGATTCCGGCAGCGCAGTTTGATTTAGAAACTATTCTTCGTAAGGCGGCACGGCAAACAGTTGTTTATGAAGAAGAGTTTAAGAATTTAATTGCCAAAGAAACCAAAACTTTTGAAAAATACGATAAAAACGGCGAGATAAAAAAGCAAAATGTAATTGAATCTAATTTTACCGTTATCCAATCTGAAAAGGACAAGAAATTAGCTTCTGAATTTCGAAACATAATTTCAGTTGACGGAAAGCCAATTCCCGACGCTGAAAAGCGGTCAGCCGAATTTTTCGCACAGTTGAGAAAATCAAGTTCGGTTGAAAAAGAACTGGAAAAAATTCAAGCGGAAGGCTCGCGCTATGATAAAAATCTGGAAATCTCCGGTTTAACGCTTTCACCGGCGGTTGTTTTGTCAGACAATCTTCGTCCTTTTTTTAATTTTCAACTTCTCGGTTCGGAAAACATACAGGGAAATGAAGTTTATCTGCTCGGTTATCAGCAAACGAAGAAAAGTCCCTTTATTTTAATCAACGAAAAGAATAACAATTCAAAAGATTTAAGTCTGAATTATAATTTGGATTTGCCAAGTTCAATCAAGAAATCGGATGTTTTTCTGCGCGGGAAATTGTGGATTGACGCAAAAACCTTGCAGCTTTGGCGCGAAGAGAGAGAATTAGCGGCACAAACCGAAAATCCGTTTGTGCTGATGAGAAGCGATTTTGAATATCAGCCGAGCGATTACGGAATTTTAGTTCCAAAACAAATTTCTCTTATTCAATACAATGCAAAAAACAGTAAGAAAAATCAATCTAACGCCGTCAAAGATACACAAGTTAAATTCGATTATTCACGTTTTACCAAATCAGGTTCCGAGGTTAAAATTTTGGATGGTAATTAATTTTCAAATAACCGAAGCGCGTGCAAATTAAAGTTGATTGTTTTCAATGAAAATTCGCCGAAATTTGAACTATTCGCGTATCAATTAAGCATCCAAAATTTCAACCCTTGTTTCAATCAAATCCTTTGGAATCAAAGCAGGAAAATAAGCCATAATTTCTTCAACCTTCGGTCTGCCGCCTGCAAAACCCGTAACCGACGGCGGACCTGTCAAAATCAGCGGCGCGAGTTCTTTGGTGAACCTTTCAACATCTTCTTTGCTTTGCCCGCGCACGCCAAAACGCAGTTGGACTTCGGGAATATCTTTTGGTGGTTCGCCCGCAAGATGTCCGTGCGTGGCGTTCACGCCGACAAATTCGGCTAAAATCACGTCGAATTGCAAACCTAATTTGTCGAGCCGCGAACGCAAAATTAAATCCGCCATTTTTGCCTTCTCAAAAGCGTCCGGGTAAGAATAAACAAGCGTTCCGACGGCTTTCCAACCTGCCGAATAAGCAATCGAAACTTTGTAAAATTCGGTGTTCGGCTTGCCTTTGATGCCGGAAACTTTGACACGATTTTCGCCGTCATCTTTTAAATGAATTGTCGTGAAATCCGCGACCACATCGGGCGTGATGTATTCGCGCGGGTCGCCCATTTCATACAAAAGCTGCTCTTTGACCGATTGAACATTAACTCGTCCGCCCGTGCCTTCGTGTTTGGTGATGACAAAATCGCCGTTCGGATAGGCTTCGACAATCGGAAAACCGACATTTGCGAGGTCGGGAATGTTTTGCCAATCATATTGACAATTTCCGCCCGACGCTTGCGCTCCGCATTCAATAATATGTCCGGCAATCGTGCCGGTTGCAACTTTGTCCCAATCTTCAAACGACCAGTTAAACTCGTGCATCAAGGGCGCAAGCGTTAAACCTGTGTCGGTTAATCTGCCGCCGACAATAATTTGTGCGCCTTTGCCGAGTGCTTCGACCAGCGGTTTTGCACCGAGATAAACATTCGCGCTTTGTACTTTGTCGCGGATTAATGATAAAGATTCGCCCGTATCCATATTTTTAATCTCAACGCTTTTTTCAAGAAATTCGTCAAGGCGCAGCAAAATATCGTCGCCCGTGATAACGCCGATTTTTACTTTTCCGCTCAAACCTAATTCCTGCGCCACGGTTTTAATCGCTTTGGCACAACCTTCGACATTTACGCCGCCCGCGTTTGATAAAACTTTAATGTCTTTCTCAACACATTCAGGCAAAATTTCCTGCAATAACGAAACAAAATCCCGCGCATAACCGGCTTCGGGGCGGCGTTGTTTTTGTTTTTGCATAATGGACATCGTAACTTCCGCCAGATAATCCAACATTAAATAATCAATTTGTCCGCCGCGCACCTGTTCAACCGGCGCGGTCAGCAAATCTCCCCAAAAACCTTGTCCGCTCGCTACTCTAACTTTTTCTTTCATTTGATTTTATTAGAAAACAAAAAATTGAGGCGGTCAAGAATCGTTTATTTTTTGATTCTGAACGCCTCAATTTTTCTAAAAAATAATTTTAGTTTAATTAATCACTTCCTCAGTTTTACCGGCAGCTTTTTTTGTGAAAACCCAGACTTTTTTGGAAACCCATTTTGTTCCGTCCCAAGTCGTCATCACAACTTCCTTACCAGCACTGTATCCAAGTTTGCCAAAATCTGCCGCCTTATCACCAGTATAATAGACAGCTGCTTTCGTTCCCTTTGCGCTGGCTTCCCAAACATCGACCGCAACATCGTCGGCTTTGTCGTAAATGTTAGTTGTAACATCAACGGTTTTCTTTGCCGCATCAACCGTTACGTCTTTAGTCTTCTCGACAACATCGGTCGTTACGTCAGCAGTTTTTTTCGCTGCATCAACCGTAACTTCTTTAGTTTTCTTAGCGGCATCTTTGACAGCATCAACAACTTGAGCCTGAGCCGCGCCGTATGAAAACAATACAATTGCCAGTAACAATCCCAAACATTTTAGTCCTTTTAGTTTCATAATAAATCTCCTTCCGAATAAAATTTCAATATCTGTCGATTTTACAATCGTAACTGCACATATCGTGCCAAAATAAAGCGTTCACAATTTATCTTGAATTGTGAACGCCGGTTGTCGTGCTGCAAAATTTTATTCTATTGAACTATTTTCTTTGTTCGGCTGATAAAGGCTTTTGTGCCGCGTTTTGTTTTATGCGCTGTATATTTTGTGCCTTTGACGGTTTTCTTTGTTACATATTTTCCGCCTTGATAAGCCTTCTTACCGACATAAACCGTTCCTTGAGCAGTTTTACGATAAACATAGATAACGCCGTTTTTACCTTTGCGATAAACATATTTACCGCCGCGATAAGTTCGGGAAGCAATACCGTTTTTCCTCTTTTTAACCGTAACTCTTCCGCTTCTGGTTTGCGCTTGAGCAGAAAACGGATTTTTTTCCGAAACAACATTGCTGATAAAAGCAAACGAGAGCAACATTGCCAAAGCACAAAATATACCTAATACTTTTTTCATAACTTTCAACTCCTTCAATAACATTTTTTAAAATCAGTTGTTGATATATGTAATCGCAAGATCTGCGATTTTCATACATATTTCAATGTTTGATGATAAATCAACTGTTGCACCAAAGCAAATTAGTTTTCACTTCTGACATTTTGACGAATAAACGTAACAATATCTTCGGTTGAAGTGCCGGGCAGAAAAATTTCAGAAACGCCGTTTGCTTTAAGCGTTAAAATATCTTCCTGTGGCACAATTCCGCCGACTAGAACAAGCGTATCGTCCATTCCGTTTTCGCGCAAAAGATTAACAATCCGCGGACAAAGCGTATTATGCGCGCCCGATAAAATCGAAATTCCAACCGCGTCAACATCTTCCTGCAAAGCCGCGGAAGCAATCATTTCGGGCGTTTGCCGCAAACCTGTGTAAATAACCTCCATTCCCGCATCGCGCAACGCGCGGGCGATAATTTTCGCGCCGCGGTCGTGTCCGTCAAGTCCGGGTTTCGCCACAAGAACTCTGATTTTTCTATCATCCATACCGTTAAAATTGATATTAAACTATTACGAAAGTTTTTTCTAATTTCTCGTCAAATTCCATCGCGGGCGCACCAAAAATACAACGCAGTTTTCCCGGCAGAGTTTTCTTTTGTTTTACTGCCTCAAACATCTCAAACCAACCGTGCGAATTTATCCAAAACATATTGTAACTGTTGATAGGTTTAATAATGCCGTAACGCGGCGTTTCAGTTTCTTCAATAAACGTGCCGAACATTCTGTCCCAGATGATAAAAATTCCCGCGTAATTTTTGTCTAAATACTGGTTATTAACGCCGTGATGAACGCGGTGATGCGACGGCGTGTTGAGAATTTTTTCCAGAAAACCGAGCTTGCCGACAAGTTTCGTATGAATCCAGAACTGATAAATCAAATTCAAACCGTGCATCGTCACAAAAGCCCACAACGGAAAACCCAAAAGCGCAACCGGAACATAAAAAATCCAGTGCGCCAAACCGCCAAACCAGCTTTGCCGCACGGCGACGCTCAAATTATATTGGTTCGACGAATGATGAACGACGTGAAAATTCCAAAAAAAGCGAACTTCGTGGCTGATGCGGTGAAACCAATAATAAGCAAAATCGTCCACAAAAAGTAAAATCGCCCATGCCCAAACTGTTTCCATCGGCATTTTATACGGCGCGAATTCATAAACCGCAAGATAAATCAGACTCGTAAAAAGTCCGAAAAGTGCGCCCCAAGCGACGCTCATAAAACCGATAAAAATGTTTGTCCAAGTGTCTTTGCGGTCAAAATTCGTGCGGTTTTCGCGTATTACGAGATACGCTTCAATCGCAATTAGAAGCGCGAATATCGGAATAGCGATAATAGTTGGTTGGAGCATAAAAACTTACATTTCAAAAAGTTTGACAACTTTCGTTTGGACGTTTTTTGATTCTCGAAAGTTGTTTTCCTCTAATCTTTCTGTTGCTTTTGCGTAAAATTCCTGACTGATTTCAAAGCCGATAAACTGCCGCTTTAAGTTTTTTGCGGCTGCGGCGGTTGTTCCGCTTCCGACAAACGGGTCAAGCACAATTTGATTTTCGCGCGTTGTCAATTTTATCAAAAATTCAATCAATTCAATCGGTTTCTGCGCTTCGTGAATCCGCGTTTCGTTTGGCGCAAATCCAAACTCAAGCAAGTTAGTCGGCAGAGATTCGTTGATTCTGCAATCTTCAGTATTTATTGCGCCGACGCTATTTTTCAAAATGTTGTCGGCAATCGTAATTTTATACGGTTTAAAAAACCAAGCAATCGGCTCGTAAATCGGCGCGAGATTTCCCAACCGCCAGCCTTCCCACTCTTCCGCTTTTTCGGGCAAGTTGCGGCGTTCAAAAACAATACTGACTTTTTGCGCCCGATGATGCGCGTTCGGTTTTTTCCAAGCCAAAACATCTTTCAATAAAAATCCGCTGTCTTCAAAAGCATTCGTAACGCGATGAATTGTTCGCCGTGCGCCGAAAACGAAAACCGAAGAACCTTCCTTCATTTTCGGGAAAACCAAAGATGACCATTTGAAACACCATTCCTGATATTCCTTGCCGATATTGCTATCCGCCGAACTCCAACCGTTTATCGGTTTCCCGCGTCGCTTGAAACCAGATTTTCCAACTTGCGCGGGCGACGCTCCCAAATAAGCCGGAATTCGTATTGTTATGCAAAACGTCCCAATCATCTAAACCAATGCCGTAAGGAATATCCGACAAAAACAAATCAATACTGTCATTTTCAAGTAAAGGCAAATGCAAACAGCAATCGGCATTAGTAATTTTGTTCAGATATTCCTGATTCATAGTTTGACTTTGACGCTATTGCTTTCTCAATCATTTTAATTTTTTATTCAATTTTCAAATCTTTTTTCTGTGCATTTATTCTTGCTTGATGAGAACGTCCAAGATTCAATTCTTTTTTCACCAATCGCAAGTTCGCTTTGTTTTTATGGTATTCTCTGAACTTGTTAATTAAATTCTTGTCTGCTAATTCTTGAGCGTAATCGTCAGTTGTAACATACTTAATTTCGCTTAAATCAATATTATTAACTTCAATAAATCTATCAATAATTATCGAGAAAGTGTTTGGTTATCTGTGGTCAACATTTAGCTCTTCATACAAAAGCAACTCACCTGTTTCCTGACATTTTACTCGTCCTTTTTTTGAATACTTTTTAAAATACTCAATTTTTACGTTTCTTAAATCTTCTTGAATCGCTTTTCTACAAGCTCGACTAAATTCTGTAATTGCGTTTCTATCACCGCTTATACATTTAACATAACCAAAATAGCCTGTTGTAGCATCCGTCCGAATAAATTCAAAACATTTTGTGTGATATTGAACCTTGCCAATCTTAAAGCCTTTTATTCCAACTCCTATCTTTTCCTTTGCTCTTGGGTGTCTTTTAAGTAGCTCATAAACATCATTGAAGTCTTTGGAATTTAACGATTCTCCAAAATCATAGGAATTCAAGATATTCTTAAAATGCAATAGAGCATCTTTTTTATATCTAAAAATCTTGTTTCCTATTTCAATTTGTTGTTTCATTACAACCCTTAAGAACAAAGCCAACCCACAATATTTTAAAAAGCCGGTTCTTCATAAATACCATAAACATCACGAAGCGCAACACATTTTTTTTAACTGTCGCGTTGAAAATTTTCCGTCAAAGCAGTTTTGTATTTTTCTTCAAATTCTTGCAATTTGAGGACAGTTACTTGCGGAAAAGTAATTGTCTTCAAAACCTGAAAATGTTTGTCGTTTGAAACCAAACAAATTGCGTTCGATGTAATTGCACAGTCCACAAATTTATTATCGTCGGCATCATCAGCTATCAATCCGAAATTGAAGAAAATTTCGTATTTTTCCGTGAAAGGACTAATCGTGATAAAATTTACGACATTTTCGGCGACCTCGGCACTTGCTTTTTCCGTTAGAATTTCCTGATATTCAAACAAAATTTCGTTGGATACGCAAAGAATTATCTTGCCTTCAATAATGCAATCGAAAATCCAGCGAAACGGAGATTTTTTGCCGATGATGGCGATTAGGATATTTGTGTCAAGAACGATTTTTAGCGCGATTATGTTCATTTGTCCAATCAACCATATCCTGTTCGGTCAAGCCTTTTTCTTCCCAAACTTTATCCATCGCAACGGTAGCTTTATCAGCGAAATATTTTGCTAAAATTCCTTTGATTTCTCGCAGAGTTTCTTCCGAAACGCCATTTCCGTAAAGCCGCAAAAGTTCAAGTTGTAAATTGCTCATCGTTTCCATAATTTCTCCTAAAACGCCGGTTCTTCATAAACGCCATAAACATCACGAAGCGCAACGGAAATCTCTTCAACCGTCGCATACGCCTTAACCGCTTCAATCGTCGCGGGCATCGTGTTTTCATTTGACTGCGCCGCGCTTTTTAATTTTTCCAAAGCATTTGAAACCGCACCATTGTCGCGTGATTTTTTCGTTTGTTCGAGCCGCGCGAGTTGATGTTCGCGCACGTTTTCGTCAATCTGCAAAATCTCAATTCTTGAAAATTCGTCGTCCATTGCATATTTATTTACGCCGACGATTGTTTGCTCGCCTCTCTCGACGGCTTTTTGATATTGATACGCTGATTCTTGAATTTCGCGTTGCGGAAAACCAGCTTCGACCGCTTCGACCATTCCGCCAAAGCCGTCAATTTTATCAAAATAATCAAAACAGCCGTCAACCATTTTCTGCGTCAGCGATTCGACAAACCACGAACCGCCGAGCGGGTCAACCGTATTGACCACGCCGGTTTCTTCAGCAATAATTTGCTGCGTCCGCAAAGCGATAAGAGCAGCTTGGTCAGTCGGCAATGCAAGTGCTTCGTCGTAAGCGTCGGTATGAAG
>MWZA01000144.1 GCA_002050455.1 Acidobacteria bacterium 5-1
GAACAAGCGCGAAATTTACCGCCGCCAACAGCATCGCCATCCACATAAAATGCAGGAATGAGGCTTGATCGTGCCGATTTTCCTTTTCGGATTGCGCCGCCGTCTTCCATTCGAGCAGATTTTTACGCGACACGAATTTGCGATAAATTGTCCGCACAATCGCATCGGTTTTCAGATAGGCTTGGTGTGCAATACAGACAAACGAGAACAAAACCTGCGTCGTATTGATGCGAACGCCGTCCCAAACGCTTAAAAAATGACTCGTCCACGAAATGCCTTTCGGATGCGTCAGCAAATTGGTCGTCAAATGCGTATAAACGGGAAAGGCGAGTTCAAAAATAATAAAAAGCGTCCACAAAAACGGCGAGCCGGGAACAATTGTCCAAACCGCCAGAAGCCAGAGAAAAATCGTCGGCGCAACCAAACTTCGGCGCAGATTATCGAGAATTTTCCAGCGCGAAATAAGCGGCAGACGGTTTCGCGTGATTTTTCCGTTCCCATCTTTTACCCACGGCAAGATCCATCGCGCAATCTGCCAATCGCCGCGCACCCAGCGATGAGCGCGGTTTGCAAAACTGTCGTAATACGTTGGGAAATCGTCTAATAATTCGATATTCGTAACCAAACCGCACCGCGCATAAAGTCCTTCAAAAAGGTCGTGGCTGAGGATGGAATTTTCCGGCACGCGCCCGTCGAGCGAAGCCTCAAAAGTGTCAACATCATAAAGTCCTTTGCCCGTGAAATTGCCTTCGCCAAAAAGGTCTTGATAAACGTCCGAAGAAGCGGTCGTGTATGGGTCAACGCCGGTGTTTCCAGAAAAAATCCGCGCAAAGCGGGAACGCGCCGCACTCGTCAAAGAAATGCCGACCCGCGGCTGCAAAATGCCGTAACCTTTTGTAACGCGCCGAAGTTTTGCGTCAAAATAAGGACGATTAAGCGGATGTGCGGCAATGCCGACGAGTTTGCGAGCGGCATCGCGCGGCAGCTGCGTGTCGGAATCAAGCGTGATGACGTATTGCGTGGACGACAGAAATTTTTTGTCCGCCGCGGCGACAATAAAACTCGTGTTTTCCGCGCCGCGCAGCAAGCGATTAAACTCGTGCAGTTTGCCGCGCTTGCGTTCCCATCCCATCCATCTGTCTTCGTTCTTGTTCCATAATCGGCGGCGCAGAAAAAGGTAAAAATTTTGCTTGCCGTTTTTCCGATACTTGTCGTTTAGTTCTTCAATTCCGCGCCGCGCCGTCTCTAAAATCGCATCATCCGACAGCGTTTCTTCCGTCGGCGCGTCCGAGAAATCTCCGAGCAATGCAAAATAAATGTTTTTATCTTGATTAGCGAGATAGTGAACTTCCAATTTTTCCAATAATTCCCCAACCGTCGCCTCGCTCGTCAGAAGTGTCGGAACAACGACCATTGTCTGCGCTTTTTCGGGAATTCCTTTTGCCGTATCCATCTGCGGCAATATTCGCGGAGGAATAAAAAATGTAAAATCAAAATTCAAAACGCTTAACGCCAAATCGCTCGCCGGAATCAACGAGAGTAATGCAAAAGCGACAAGCAGCGGCACGCCTGCGCCGAACTGCGCCGCCGCGCTAATTAGCAAAACCACAATCAACGCCGTTAGAAATACCAGCAGACCAAAATAAACGGCGGTCGGATATTTCAAAACAAAGCGTTTGACACGCTCGGCAAAACGCGGGCGATACTTGAATTGTTTTTCGAGTTCGGCAAGCCCGTCGTCAATTAAGTAAAAACCGATATGCGAACGCCGCTTGTCCGCCGGATTCGCTTTGCGCGAAAGTTCAACCACGCGCTCGGCAACTTTCAACTCATTTGTTTTTGTTCGCTTGGCTATTTTTTCAATCACGTCGCGGTAGCGGTCGCGGGTTAAAAAATTCATTCCCGCATAAACTTCCGCCGCGTCCGCCTTCAAAATTGGGTCAATCAGGCTGACGCTCTCGAAAAAATCGCGCCAATCGAGTGTTGAGAGCAGGCGCATGCTCGTGATGATATTGCCGACGGTAACTTGCGTGGCGGCTTGGCGTTGGTGTTCGAATTGAACAATTTGTTCGCTTGTTTCACCTTGTTTGGCAAGTTGGTTTTCCAACCATCCAAACGCCGGATTAATTGACGGGTCTTGCTCGCGGAGTCGTCGTGCTATTTGGGCAATAAATGCGTGTCCGAATTTTTTGCGCTTGCCCAAACGCTTTGAGATTAAAGACAGTAATTGATTGGGCTGCTTTTCGGCGAGTTCCAGCATCTCGTCGGCAATCGCGTCGGCTTCGTCGCGTTCTTCGCGGGCAACCACGATGCGCTCTGCCAGACGGCGCAGGTTTTCCACCAGTGCCAGCCGCAGCGTAATCGCCACCGCCCACAATTCGCCGATGGTCAGCGGCGTAACCTTTTGATAAGCACGCAAAAATCTTTCCAGCGTTTCGGCTTCGAGTCGGCTGTCGGTGTGGGCGATGAGAGCAATGGCGATGGCGTAAATGCGCGGAAAACCCGTAAAATCGCCCTGCTCAAGTTTTGGCAATTCGCGGTAAAAGCCTTTCGGCAAATCTTCCCGAATCTCACGCAATTGTTCTTCAACGATGTGAAAGTTATCAACCAGCCATTCGGCGGCGGGTGAAATGGCGCGTTCACTGCGAATCGCGTCGGCAAGAGAACGGTAAGCGTTGACGAGAATTTTTCCGTTATCTTCCAAACGCGGGAGTAATTTCCGAAAAATTTTCGGTCGGGCAACTTCCTTTTGTTCGGCGGCAAGAGCAACGGCAAACTGTTCGAGCCGTTCGACGCTGAATAATTCGGCGCGAATCGGTTCGTCAGCCTTGTTATTGACAAAGGCGTTTTGAAGCGTACCTGATTTCAAATCGGAAAACTTTCTCATTTTTGCCCGCTGGTTTTTGGATATTATAATTTTAATCTAAAAGTCCGCAAATAGAAAAAGGCAAGCCTGAAAACGCGGACGGTACGTCCGCAAACGTCGCCCGGCTATGTAATATTAGAAGTTTTTACCCGAAAAAATCTAAAAATCGGGTTTGTCTGCATAAATTTGTTTAATCCGAGCATGGTTTAAAAATCTTTTTCGCTACAACAAACCGCGTAAAAGCCTTCGCACCAAATCGGTTGTCAAACCATAGACCAAATGCGAGGACAGCGCGTAAGCGTGGGTCGAAAGCGGAAATTTCGTCGGTGATTTTGACAGTCCGAGCGCAGGCACGGCAACATTGTCGGCAACAAGCCAAACCGCCGCGCCAAATGGAAGCCCCGCGCCAGCGGTTGTGATCGGCGCAACTTCTGACGAAATGCCGTAAATTAAACCGGAAGTCGCACCCATCGCATAGTGCATCGCAGGACCGGCGATTTTCTTTTCGCTTTTTGTCAGCTCGCGGTCGAAAACGCCTTCCGAAATCATTTCGGCGGCTTTGACCGTCGCCGGTTCTTTTTCTTCTTTTTGTTTGCTTTTATGTTTTTTCTTGTCTTCGTCTTCCGACATTTTGCTGACCAGCGATTGAAATTCCGTCATGACAACAGTTGCCACAAGACCGGCAACCAATCCGGCAAAAGCACCTTTAATTACATCACTCGTTTCAACTTTTTCCATTTAACCTCCCATTTTTCGTATACTTTCTATTTCTAATCCAAGTTGCCAGTTATCAAAATTTGAAATATGTCTGCCCGCGTAATACGCGAAATACGCTAAAAGATAAGAAAAAATACAAAAATAACTTTCTTTTTTTTCCTGTGTTTAGCGTATTTCGCGGGCATATTTTCTTAAAATCGAATTAACCGGCAACTTGGGTTATTTCTATACTTCAAAACCAATACAGACAAGTCCAACAGCCTTATAAAATTTTTGAACAAGACACACAATTTCGCAATTGAATTTGGCGTTTTCACTAATCAATTTTCAAATTACAAACCGGACAAATGCGGACATCTTCTTTTAATAAAAGCCCAATCCAGAAAAGCGGGAAAAAAGTTATGAGCAAAACGGCAAATACAATCCAACCCGCCGTCGAAATTTTTCTTTCCACGCGCGGAATAACCTGACTGGCACAACGCGGACAACCATAGCCGTAAGTTAAATTCTGAGGTTGTTGGTAAGCAAGCGGCTGCGGCATTGTCGGATGAGCAAGCGGCTGAACTCGCTCAATCGTTTTTGATTTTCGCGCTTTACTTTCCGAAATCTGAAATTCGTCAGTTTTCCAAGAATAGGGTCGCGGCGGCGAATACTCATAGTTATTACCGTTTGAATATTGGCTTTGCAAGAATTTAGACCCGCAAAACCGGCAGAAATTACTCACTTGCGAATTTACTTGACCGCAATTTTGACATTGAATCATAAAAGCCTCGCTAATCTAAAAAGAGAACTGTTTCCCGATATTTTAACGAATCATATCAGAAAAAGTTCTCTTTTCGGTAATTAACATTCAAGAATTTCTAATCGAATTTAATTCTTTCGCTTGTTTTTATTGCTCGATAGACTGATTCGACAAGTTCAACCGATTTAAAACCGTCGAGCGCAGTTACAGGCGGCTCGGTTTCGTTTAAGATTGCGTCAATAAATGCTTTATCTTCCTGAACATAACCCCAACGCTCTTCCTTTTCCGTCATTGCCCATGAGAAAGTTTCAAAATTGGCATCAGTTCCTTTTGAATCGATTAAATGTTCCATTTCTTGTGTCATAATCATGCGGTGGTGGCAAAAGACTTCGATACGTTCAAACGGAAAAAGCCAGCTTGCATCCGATGAAGAAGCAAAAGTGCAGTGAAAATCGTTTTTAAATTTAAGGATAATGGAAAACTCGTCGAGTTCGGGATATTCATGCTCTGAACCGTAGGCGACGAGTTCCGCGATTTCACCGAATTGAAAGCGCATCATATCGAAAAGATGAATCGTCGTTTCATACAAAAATCCGCCCGTAATATCAGTATCGCCTGTCCAAACCGGATTGAGCAGTTCGCCGCGGTTCATTTTGATATGTGCCGAATGCGCTTTGTCTTCGCTTAATAATTCCTTCAATTTTGCATAAACCGGCGCGTAACGCCGATTGTGTCCGACTTGAAAAACGCCTTTACTATTTTGCGCGATTTCGAGTAATTTCTTCGCGTTCGTCAAACCGATTGAAAAAGGCTTTTCGCAAAAAACGTGCTTGCCTTCGTCGGCGGCGTGAGAAGCGATTTCGGTGTGAGTTTTATTTGGTGTGCAAACTAAAACCGCATCGCATTTTTCCAGCAGTTCTTCACGCGAAGAACAAATTTTTCCGCCAACAGATTTCGCGGTTCTTTCAGCTTTTTCGGGAGCAATGTCGTAAAGCGCGGAAACTTCGGTGCGTTCATCACGCGCATAAATCCGCGCGTGAACATTGCCGATGTAGCCTGTGCCGATAATTCCGATTTTTACTTTTTCCATAAACGTAATCTTGTGTCTTGAGTCGTGAGGCTTGAGTCTATTTTGTGCTTTGACTTAGGACTTCCGACTTAAGACCTAAGACTTTTATAGTAGCTTCTTTGGCTTTTTTCGCCACTTCAAACGGGTCTTCGTTCCAGTATTCGGGACGGAAAATCTCAATCGAAACCATCCGGTCGTAACCAATTTTATCGAATCTTTCTTTGATTTCCTTGATCGGCAGAATTCCCTCGCCCGGATAAAGACGGTGCGCGTCGGTCAATTGGTCTTTCGGCAGGTTTTCCGCGTCGTTGATGTGAAAAATGAAAAGTTTTTCCGGTTTCATTCGTTCAATTGCTTCAAAAGAAGAGTTTCCCGCGTAAAAATGAAAAGTGTCGAGAACATTTCCGATGTTTTTGCGATTTACTTTTTCGACAATTTCGCTGCACAAATCAAGCGTCTGCACTGAGCAGTCGGTTTGTCCCAAAAATTCAAACGCCAGCGAAACACTGTATTTTTCGGCAATCTCGCCAAGCTCGTTCAAAACTTTGACGGATTCCTCAATAATTTCTTCTTTTGCCGCTTTTTCCGGCAATTTCCCCGGCACGACAACAATGTAAGGACAACCGATTTCACTGGCAATGCGTGATAAATTTTCTGTTTCAGCTTTGATTTTTTCGTAATCTTCTGGATTCCGAAAAGTTATGTGTTCGATTGAATTTATCGAATACGGCTCAAGATTATTTTCGTCCAAAAATTCTTTCAAATCTGCGGTTGTCTTTGCCTTCAAATATTCGCGCAGTTTCGCCGCCCAAATTTCAATCAAATCAAAGCCGGCGACACTTGCGGCTTTTATATCCGTTTCCAAATCGGCGTGCATCGTCGTCGCGCCGTTCATTGCTAATTTCATTTTTTACTCCTGAATTTTATAAGCGTTTTTCTGATGCGGAAATTGTAACACGGGAGATTAAGAAAAAATAAAATGACAAGACTCAACAAAGCCTTGCCATTTTATTTCTTCTTTTTATTTCTTTAGGTTTGAACTAATTTTTTAGTTTTGCCAAATTCCGATGCGCTTCGTCCGCCCATTTTGAATTTGCATCTTTTTTCAGATATTCGTCCCACGCTTGAACGGCTGCCTGAGTTGTGTTCATCTCCTGCAGAACCAAAGCCTTATTAAACAGAATTTCGAGTCGTGAATTGTCAATTTCCAAAGCTTTATTCAATTCTTCCAAAGAGTTGTTGAGAAATTTCGACTTTTCTTCACTGTTCGAGCGTTTAGCTTTTTCAAAATAAGCCGCGCCAAGATTGCCTCTGATTTCCGCATCGTTTGGACTGGATTTCAATCCGATTTCAAATTGGTTGATTGCATTATCAAATTGCCTTTCGGTCAAATAATACACGCCTAAAGCGTTGTAAGATTCCGTTGTCTGATTTTCTTCAACCGCTTTTTGTAAATCTTTTTCGATTTTACGGCGCGTGATTTCACTTTGATTGTTTTGCCCGTTTCCGCGCAAAACAATCAAAGGCGCGTAATCTAATCCGGTAACACGCGCTTGGACGGGTCGTTCATTTTGATAAATCAATTTGAGTTCCGCCAACGATTTATCCGTATCACTTTGCCGGAAACCAAACCACAAAGCCGCCAGTCCAACACCAGCTATGACAATCAGCGATAAGCCAAACGCCAAACGCGGTGAAAGCAGCCAGCCTTCAAAAAAACTTGCTTTTTTCTTTATTTTCTCGGTTTCAGCTTTGGTCGGGATGTATTCTTTCAAAGCGCGGACAAACCCGATTTTCGCTCGTCTTTCAGGCACGTTGAGAAATAACCTGTTAAATTTCTCTAAATCATCGCCCGCCAGCAAACCGTCAACATAATCGTCTATCAGTTCGCCTTCGGCAATTTCCAATTCGGTGGAAAATTCGCTGTCGGTCAACAGACGTTCTTCAATCAGGTTTAACTCCGTTTCTCGCGCTACTTGTCCGAGTAGATATTTTTTCAAGTTTTCCACATTTTTGAGGTCTTCTAACATAATTTTTCCCCTTAAAAAAATTTATAAATTTTCTCTGTCATTTATATATGACAAAAAACCAAAAAACATTACATTTTTTTTGCTTCGGCAACACAGTTTTCAACACATTCAAAGAGTCTTTCCTTGATTCTAAATGCCTGCACTCGCAATGAATTAACCGATTTAGAAAATTTTTTTGCCAAAATTTTACGCTCGGTTATTTTTTCTTCTCCGTGAGTTGGTTGATAATAGTCCAAAATTATCCGCCGGTGTTTTCTTTTTAATTTCTTTAAGCATTTTTCCAGACATTCGGCTCGGCGGGTTTTTGATTTTTTGTGGCTTTGAAATTCATCAATTTCCATTCCGGTTTTTATCAAACCAAATGCTCTGTTTTTGTTTTGATTAGTTCTGAGCGATTCTTTATAAACATAACGCAAAACACTGACAAAATATATCAGTTTTTCCCCTCTGAAATCCGTTTCAATTTCTTTAATTTTCGCTGCCACCCGGTCAATTGTTTCGTCTGCCAATTCATCGGCATTGATGCAACCGCGAGTGAGAAAAATGTTGGTCAATATCCGCCGAATTCGGATAAATTCCGCCGCCGCCAGTTCGCGGTTCGGGTTTAGCCAATTAAGCAGTTTATCCAATTCTTCCGGCGTCATTTTTTCGTTCATAAAAATTTTTTTTTAATTTTTTTTTCATAAACTCTAAACTGCTTATTATAGACGGCTTACCTTAATTTTATTATTGAAATTTTTAGAAATTTGAGTGATTTTTTAAAGAAAAAATGTAATGTTTTTTGATTTTTTGTCATATATAAGTGAATGCCTCATTTTTAAAGGCAAAAACAGTCATCGATTCTATGTCGTTCGGTTGCTAAAAAGATGACTTGAGGAACAGTCAAAATCCCCTCGGTTTTTCCCCACCCTCACCCCACAAATTCGAAGAAGTAAGTTACCCCATTTGCTTACTTCTTCAAATTTTCTTCTGACGCTTTTATTTCCTTAAATTTATCACCGACCTTAAATAAAAGGTCGGCTTTTTTTTCGCCGAAACGGGCGATGACGAGATTTGTTTGTTCGGGAAAACTTTCAAAAAAAATGGTGTTTTGTAAGTTAAAGCCTTCTAAAGTTTCATCCAGAGGAATTTCCAGAAAAACAAACACCGTATCAACCTGAACTTCCTTTCCAACCCAATTAAGCGGTTTTATTTGGTTATTTTTATCTTTCAGAACAAAATTTTCGCTGACATATTTGAAAATAATCTTGTCTGTTTCAGGATTTTTCTCAAGGTTTATTTCCTTTTTCGAGTATTTTTCAAGCACGGGAATAATATCGTGGGTAAAAAGCTGGATTGAGATTTCGAGCAGTTTTTCTTTCTCGTTGTAATCAATTCGGGTTAGAGACGTATGATAAGTGTGCAAGCCGGACGGAAAAGTATTCACCGTCCAGCCCAGCATAATCACAAACAGAAATAAAGATCTCAATAAATAGTTTGATTTCATCATTTAAGGTGTTTTTGAGCCGCTAAAGGTCGTCGTTCCCTGCGGCGCGGTAACATTTCCGCTCATCGAATTTCCGTCAACCTGCCCGACAAATGTTAAAGCAACTGGCGCAGTTGTTTTCAGCGTTAAAACACCGCCTTTATAACTTCCGCTTGAGATTTGAAACACACCCTGCGGCGATTCAATCGTGCCGGTTACGGTATTTTCAATCTGCGTCAAATTCATTGTAAAAGACATCATTTGCCCGCCCGCATCAATCGCAATATTCCATTTTCCGGTTAAACTCGCGTTCGGATTTGTCGGCGGAGTTCGCAGTTGATTCGGAACAGATTGGATGGCGGAACGCTGACCGGATTTGAAAACCTGAAAGCGCGTCGGCACAATGCGACGCGGGAAAAAGTTATTGCCCAAATTCGCATCGGCGGTTTCCAGATTCGGGTCTAAAACAATCGCTTTGGCTTCTTTTCTCGTGATGATTAGTTTAGAAACATCAGAATTGTCATAACGCCAGATTTCTGCCGGAACGCGGATTTCTTCGCTCGTGCCGTCCATATATTCAACTTTGAGAATTACGGGCATGACGAGTCCGCCGATATTTTTCAAATCAACGACATAGAAATAATATCCGGCGTTGATGATTGCCTTTTCCGTTTCATTGAGTGTTGCTACAAAAGCCTGATAATCTTGGCGTTCCAAATCGCTGACTTTGAATTGGTCGTAATCGTTATAAAAATCGCGCAGCGATGGATATTGGTCAATGCGCTTCGGTAAATTTTCGTTACGCTGCTGCGAAAGTGTTCTCGGACGCGCATTTTCCTGTTTGCGTAAAAGTTCCTTTTCGACATCCGGGTTGTTTGTATTTATCTGATAAAGCCGCACATTTTCAATCGAAATATCGACGTGGTCGGATGTGTAAAACCAACCGCGCCAAAACCAATCAAGGTCAACGCCGCTGGCATCTTCCATTGTTCTAAAGAAATCCGCCGGAGTCGGACGTTTAAATTTCCAGCGTTCCGAGTAAGTTTTAAATGCGAAATCAAATAAATCTCTGCCCATCACGGTTTCGCGCAGGATATTGAGCGCGGTGGCGGGTTTGCCGTATGCGTTATTGCCGAACTGCAAAACCGAATCCGAGTTGGTCATAATCGGAACTTGATTTTCGCTCAACATATAATCGGCGATATTCTGCGGTTCACCGCGCCGCGACGGGTAATTTTTCTCCCATTCCTGCTCCGACAAATACTGCAAAAATGTGTTCAAACCTTCATCCATCCAAGTCCATTGGCGTTCATCGGAATTAACAATCATCGGAAAATAATTGTGTCCGACTTCGTGGATAATAACGGAAATCAAGCCGTATTTTGTCCCCGCCGAGTAAGTTCCATCCGCGTTTGGGCGCGGACCGTTAAAACAAATCATCGGATATTCCATTCCGCCGACCGGTCCGTTAATGCTCTGCGCGACCGGATATGGATAGGTGAACGAATAGCGCGAATAGACGTTCAAAGTGTGAATAATCGCTTGTGTCGAGTATTTCTCCCACAGCGGGTTGCCTTCATTCGGATAAAAAGACATCGCCATCACACGGTTTCCGCCGACATTATGACCTTGCGCGTCCCAGATAAATTTGCGCGAAGAAGCAAACGCAAAATCGCGTACATTATCGCCTTTAAAAATCCAGGTCTTTTTGCCCGACGCTTTGCTCGTTTCATTGGCTTTGGCTTCGTCGGCGGTGATAATTTTCATCGGCTCTTTCACCGTTTCAGCTTGTTTTAACCGTTGAATCCATTCGGGTTTTAAAACGTTTCTCGGATTTTGCAAAACGCCGGTTGCCGAAACAACGTGGTCATTCGGCGCAGTAATTCTAACGAGATAATCACCGAATTCGAGCGTAAATTCGCCGCTTCCGAGAAACTGTTTGTGCTGCCAGCCGTAAACGTCGTAATATGCCGCCATCCGCGGAAACCACTGAGCAATTTCGTAAATATAATTTTTGTCACGCGGAAAGTATTCGTAACCGGTTCTGCCGCCGAAAACACGCTGATTATTGATGGTGTAGTTCCAATCAACCGAAAAAACAACTGTGCCGCCCGAAACCAGCGGAGTCGGTAAATCAATCCGCAGCATCGTATTGTTAAGCATATTTCGCAGCGGATTTCCCTTTGCATCTCTGACGGAAGTGATATTTACTCTGCCGTCGTAAGTTCGTGCGGCTTGTTGTTCAATCTGGCTTATCGGCACGCCTTTATCAAACGAAGGCGCGGTTAATGTTTTCTGCGTATCGGAATCTCTGGCGAAAATGTTCTGGTCAATTTGCAGCCAGACATAACCCAAAGTGTCAGGCGAAACATTTTTATAAGTAATGGTTTCCCTGCCGATAATTCTTTGATTCACGTCGTCTAATTCGACATCAATCACATAATCGGCACGCTGCTGCCAATACTTATAACCGGGCGCACCGCTCGCCGTCCGATATTCATTCGGCGTTGGTAGAATTTCCTCCAACTGCCGGAACTTATCACTCGGATTAGATTTTGATTGTCCAAAAACAAAACCGACGCTTAATAAAACAATAATAATAATTGCAGATAAATGGCGCAAAGACATTCTTTTTTTCTCCTGATTCTTTTAGTTATTGTGGAATTTAGACTCGATAAATGCGTGTTTGATAACTCTACGCACAGCTGTCGTCAATTTTTATTAAGTTTCGTCTATTATTAAATAAAAATCAATAACAAAACTGGATAGAAATAATTTTCATTTCATATTATGGCTGTTCATTTTCTGGTCTGCGGTTATTTTCGACAATTCTATCGAATTCAGTTTGTCCCGATATTGATTGACATATTCAATATCCTTGCTCACCGTATCGGCTAAAATTACAACTAATTCACCTTTGACAGCATTATCAAAAGCGTTAAATATCGCATCACCGGATTCGTGAATAATTTCAACATCAGGTTTTTTACCGCTTTCCTTAATGCCTTCCTGCAAAAGTTTGAAAACTTCTTCCTCATTGCGCCCGCGCAAATAATCTCCCCGACGGATGATAATTTTGTCGAAGGTTTCGGCGCAGAGCCTGCCGACTTCGTGCAAATCTTCGTCGCGACGGTCGCCGACACCGCTTAAAACGGCGGTTCTTTTTTCGTATGAAAGTTTGTTGATAAAATTCCGCAAACCGATGATGCCCGCCGGATTGTGCGCGAAATCCATCAAAACCGTGAAATCGCCCATTTCGACAAAGTTCATTCGTCCCGGCGTTTGCGCGGTCGAAGGCGTAAAGGTCGTCAAGCCGACGCGAATATCTTCAAGCGAAATGCCGTGAACGAAACACGCCAACGTCGCCGCTAAGACATTTTGAATCATAAATTCGGCGCGTCCGCCGTAGGTCAACGGAACGTCAATCGCTTTTTCAACGCGGACTTTCCATTTTCCCTTCAAAAGCGTGATAAAACCGTTTTCATAAACGCAAGAAATACCGCTGCTCCGTGCGTTTCGGCTAATATTTTCGTTATCTTCGTCCATCGAAAATAAGACAACCGTGCCGTCAACCAATTTTCGCATTCGATAAACGTTTTCGTCTTCGGCGTTGAGAACGGCAAAACCTTTCGGCGAAACCGAACGCGGCACAACCGCTTTGACCCGCGCTAAATCTTCTAAAGTGTTAATATCCTTCATTCCGAGATGGTCTGACGCGACATTTGTAACAACCGCCACATCGCAATGGTCGTAGCCTAAACCGGAACGAATAATTCCGCCGCGAGCCGTTTCTAAAACAGCAACCTGCACCGACGGGTCTTTGAGAACAAGCTGCGCGGAAACCGGTCCGGTGTTGTCGCCGGAAACAATTTGATTGTTTTGAATGTAAGTTCCGTCGGTGGTCGTAAATCCGACAGTGTAGCCGCTTCCCTTTAAAATATGAGCAATCAAGCGCGTTGTCGTCGTTTTCCCGTTTGTTCCGGTAACGGCGAAAATCGGAATTCGCGAAGGCTTGCCGGGCGGAAAAAGCATATTTAAAACATATTCGGCGACGTTTCTGCCGATGCCTTCGGACGGCGCAAGATGCATCCGAAAACCCGGCGCAGCATTGACTTCAATAATTCCGCCGCCGTTTTCTCTTAACGGTTCTGAGATATTCGGCGCGATAATATCAACGCCCGCAATGTCTAAGCCGATGATTTTAGCGATGCGCTCAAACATAAAAATATTTTCAGGATGCGCTTCGTCCGTGCGGTCAATCGCCGTGCCGCCGGTTGAAATGTTCGCCGTCGTTTTCAAATAAAGAATTTCGTCTTTTGGCAAAATCGTTTCGAGCGTATATCTTTTCGCCCGCAAAATTCTTTCGGTTTGCCCTTCAACATCAATCTGCGTCAAAACATTTTCGTGTCCGTAACCGCGCCGCGAGTCGGTGTTTGTTTTATCAATCAATTGCTGAATCGTATGTTTCCCGTCGCCGACAACATGCGCCGGAGTTCTTTCGGCAATCGCCACAAGTTGATTATTGACAACCAAAGCGCGAAAGTCCGCGCCGACCAGCATTTTTTCAATTATGATAAATTTTGAATAATCTTTGGCTTTGCGAAAAGCGGTAATTACTTCTTCGAGATTTTCTATTCCGACGGTTGCGCCCTTGCCGTGATTGCCGTCGAGCGGTTTGATGACGAGTGGAAAACCGAGAGATTTAACAACGCCTTCAATCTCTTCTTCTTCGCGGACTTTGTAGCCCTTCGGCACCGGAATGCCCATTTCGCCTAAAAGTTTTTTGGTCGCGTCTTTGTTTCCCGCAATATCAACCGAAATCATATTCGTTTTAGCGGTTGTTGTTGCCTGAATTCGTTGTTGGTGAACACCGTAACCGAGCTGCACAAGCGATTGGTCGTTGAGGCGAATATATGGGATATCACGCGATTCGGCTTCTTCGACAATCGAGCCGGTGCTTGGTCCAAACCGCACTTGCTCACGAATCTCGCGCATTTCCTGAACTTCTTCGGCAAGCGTTTGTTTAATTTCTTCAACCGATTTCTCTTCCGCCAATTCAAGGAAAAGTCTGACCGCCGCCCGCGCCGCATAACGTCCGACTTCTTCTTCAAAATAAGCAAACACGACATTATAAATTCCCAATTCATCGGTTTCCCGCGTTCTGCCAAAACCGACATCCATTCCGGCAAACGTTTGCAGTTCGAGCGCGAAATGTTCAATAACGTGTCCTGCCCAAGTTCCGTCTTTGACGCGCTTGAGAAAACCGCCTTCTTCCTGATAAGAACACCCGTGCTTTTGCAGACTCGGCATCACTTCCTTCATCCGCCCGTAAAAACCCGTGATTTTATTGGTCGGCTTCTGTTCGTAATCGCCAATATCGAGGCGCATTATGATTAACTTTTTCCAGTAACCGCTCCAATAGTTCGGTCCGCGCAGTGTTCTGATTTCGAGAATGTTCATATATTTCAATTACGAATTACGAATTACGAATTACGAATTTCAAATTACAAATTAAGTAATTAAACAAAGTTGCAAATTTCAAATTTCAAATCAAATTATCTATCAGTTATTCGTAATTCGTAATTGCTACTCGATATCCGGCAGTAAAAATTCATTCGGCGGCTGCAGCGGAGTTCGCGCAAAATAATCGTAAATTAAACCGTCGCCCAAAATATGCAGTTGGATGCCGCACACGCTGAAAGATTGAAAATCGTCAACTTCGGCAATTTCGTTATAAGTAATGCCCGAACCGTCAACAATTGTTACTGAGCCGTCGCCGAAAACTTCCAAAATGCCTTCATTATCAAGAATAATCGCCGTGTTTTCGTCAATACCGATGCCCAGATTATACGGATTATAAGAAACTGCCGTAATCAGACGGCTGATGCGACCACGTTCGGTAAAATGTTGGTCAATGATGATGTTTTTAAGAAATCCGAGACCTGGCGAAAGTTTGACGGAATTTTTGTGCGGGTGCGGAGTTGCATCGCCGCGCACAATCATCGAGATGGACATTCCCGCCGCGCCTGCACTTGTCCCGGCTAAAACAATACCGGTTTCGCTGGCGACTTGCCTCAGCCTTTGTGAAAATTTCGTGCCGCCGAGCAGCGACACAAGCCGCATCTGGTCGCCGCCGGTAATAAAAACGCCGTTCACGCCGTCAAGCAGTTCGTCCGCATTCGCCGCAAAAACGTCCTGCCGCGAAGTCGCCCGCAAAACTCGCGGATTTGTGATACCCAAACGCCGGAACGCCTGCACATAAATATCCGCTGCGAATTCGGGAAAATCAGATGCTACCGGCACGATTAAAATATTAGTTTCGCCGCCGTCTCTGCCCGTTAATTCCAAGAACTTTCGCAAAATCCGCCGCTCGTTATATTTATCTTCGGCACCGCCGATGACGAGCAAATGCCCGCCGATGACCTCGCGGTGTATTCGATTATCCATTTTTAGTTTGTTTTCAGATTTCAAATTCAGAATTTTGAATTTTTAATTTGGAATTTAATTAAGGTATTTCAAACTGCGCCCGCGCGTCAACATTACGCCTGAAATATATTTTTCAATAGCAGATTTTTGCAAAATGGCTTCTTAAATTAGTAAACTGAATGTATTTCTTAAATTGCATAATGCCGACTATTTATCGATATCGGAAAACCAGGAAATAATCCATTCTGTCCAGCTTCACAAAATCGTATTGGTCAACAAGACTGAATCCGGCGCGTCTAAATTCATCAATCACGGTTTCTTTTGCAATGCCGTGGTCGTCGCCACTGCCGTTGCGGTCAATAACGCCGACAAATGCGCCTTGTTTAAGAGATTTTCGCAAGTTTTGCAAAACTTTTATCGGTTGCGCGATTTCGTGATAAGTTTTTAAGATTAAAACCGCGTCAACCGCGTTCTCTGGCAGTTTTGGATTATCTTCTGTGCCAAGAACAGTTTCGATGTTTGAGAAATTTTCTTTTTTGGCGCGGTTGTTGATATGCTTGATATATTCTTGATTGATTTCCACTGCGAATACTTTGCCCTTTTCGCCGACTCGTTTCGCGGCTCGCACCGTGAACCAGCCCGAACCCGCGCCGATGTCAGCTACGGTTTTGCCTTCCGTGATTTTCAAAATGTCCATTACGCGGTCAATCTGCAAATTTTTGGCGCGGTTTTCATCTTCAAAAATCGCTAGGTCGCCTTTGTAAGGCTCGCTGGTCGGACGATTTATACTATTGTCGGGCGTTGGTATCGCTGTCGGCGAAACTGTCGGTGCAGTTTCGATTGGCGACAAACTCGCCGTTTGACAAGCGGAAAACGAAAGCGTCAAAAAAATTAAGAGAAACGCAAGTTTTATCAAAACTGTGCCAAACACAAATTTTTTCATAAGTTTATTGATGAAAAATCGGTTTTAAAGTTTGCCAGCGCAATCCGAAGCGGGCTTTCTGCAATTACATCAATCAAACCGATTCGCAATGCTTCATCCGCGCCGACTCTCTTTGCCGTCAAAAACATTTCCAACGCTTTGGCTTCGCCGATTAAGCGCGGCAATCTTTGCGTTCCGCCCCAGCCTGTAATAATTCCCAAACTCACGCCCGGATGACAAAAAACCGCGTTTGGCGAAGCGATTCTTTTATCGCATGCCAACGCCAAATCCAACGCGCCGCCGAAACAATAGCCGTTGATTGCCGCGATTGTTTGTTTGTCGGAATTGTAAATTTTCTGCATCAAACGCTGTCCACGCAAGCCGAATTCTCGCGCCGTTTCTTCATTTAATCGGGAAACTTCATTGAGATTTGCGCCCGAAGCAAATGTATCGCCTGAGCCTGTAAAAATAACTGTTTGAGAAGTCAAAGCGGTGAAAATCAGGTCGAGTTCTTCAAGCGTTTTTACTGAAAGCGGATTTTTAATTTCAGGACGAATAAAGCGAATGACGGCAAGATTATCTATTATTTCAACTTCTATGTTTTTGACTTCAAATCGGCGTTTATCTGTGTTCATCCGTAATTAAATTATTAAATTTTTTGACAAATACTTGAACGGATTTTTCAAAAAAGAAGTTCCTCAAACTAAAGATTCGGGCAAAACAAACGCGCCAAGATGCGGTTTATCGGTATTCAAAGCCGTTTGCAAAGCAAGTTCGAGCGCGTCGCGGATGTCTTCCGGCAATACAACCGCGTCAACAAAACCTTTTGCCGCCGCGTGTTTTGCATCGAGTTCGCGCTCGTAAGTTTCGCGCACTTTGTCCATTTCGGCTTCTGTCGCTTTATCAATTTCTTTGCCTTGTCTTCTTAGTTTTTCGATTTGCGTGCCGAAAATGGCTTGCGCGGCAGAATCGCCTTCCATCACGCCCATTCTGCCGGTTGGAAAACTAAAGATAAAGTCCGGGTCGAAACCTTGCCCAGCCATCGCATAATAACCCGCGCCGGAAGCGTGGTTTACCGTTAAAACAATTTTCGGCACAATCGCGGTTGCCATCGCTTCGACAAATCTGGCACCGGCTCTGATAATTCCCGAATGTTCGGCTTCCGCGCCGACCATAAAGCCCGAAACGTCTTGAACAAATAAAATCGGCGTGCCGTGACGGTTGCAGTTTTCGATAAAATATGCCGTTTTTTCGGCTGATTCGGTATAGATAATTCCGCCGAATCTTGGTGGTTTTCCTTTTTGCGCGACCATTCCGCGATGATTGGCGATAATCCCGACTTGGATTCCGCAAATTCGCCCGCTACCGCAAATCATTTCCTTGGCGTAATCGGCTTGAAATTCGTCGAGTTCTCCCGCGTCCAAAATGCAGTCGAAAACTTCGCGCATATCATAACCGGCGCGATGGTCTTCGGGCAGAATTTCGTAGAGTTTTTCGGGTGCGAGTTTTGGCGGTTCGGCTTTGATAATCGAAACCTTTGTTGCGTGTTTATTTGGTAATTCCGATACTAATTTACGAATTTTCGCCAAACATTCTTCTTCGTTTTTTGTGTGATAATGCGCGACTCCGCTTATTGCATTGTGCGTCATTGCGCCGCCTAGACTTTCATTGTCAATCGTCTGACCTGTCGCGCCTTTGACAAGATTCGCGCCGCCCAAACCCATAAACGAAGTGCCTTCGACCATCAAAATCACATCAGAAAGCGCGGGCAAGTAAGCTCCGCCCGCGACGCACATTCCCATTACGGCGGAAATCTGCGGAACTTTTAGATAACGCCGCATTATCGAGTTGTAATAAAAAATCCGCGCCGCGCCGTATTGTCCGGGAAAAACGCCGCCTTGATACGGCAAATTCACGCCCGCCGAATCAACCAGATAAATAATCGGCACACGATTTCGCATCGCAATTTCCTGTGCGCGAAGAATTTTCTTTATCGTTTCGGGATACCACGCACCCGCTTTAATAGTCGCGTCGTTTGCCACAACCACGCATTCGCGTCCGTCAATTTTGCCGATTGCCGTAACAACAGCAGCGGCAGGAGCTTGCCCGTTGTATTCGTCATATGCGATAAGCAAACCGATTTCCTGTTGATAAGCGTCTTTATCGAAAAGAAGCGCGATTCTTTCGCGGGCGGTCAACTTCCCTCGCTTGTGAATTTTCTCAATTTTTTCCGCGCCGCCGCCGAGTTTCAATCTGCGTTCGAGGCGCAGAAATTCGTCGGAAAGTTGGCGAAGTCTGGTTTGATTTTCTGATGTTTTCATTCAGATTATTTTACAATGATGAAGTTTTGTTTTCGTTATTTTTAGAATTGTTTATACTTTTTCGTCGCGCATCGGTTTCTCTCTTGGCTTTTCCCAACGAAATACTTAGCCGCCAAAGCTGCGAAACTAATTTAAGTCTGCCTTTGACGGCTTTGGGGGACATATCAACTTTCATTTTCCAACTCCATCAAACTCTCGATGTCGCCGAGGTCTTTGTGCCGTCCGCTGAGTTGTTTCATAAAAATCAAACCCTCACGCGAAACCGTCCACACTTTGTCATCTTCAAAATCTATATTTTCCCGCGTTTCCCAAACCTGTTTTAACGCTTCAGTTACAAGCAAAAAATCAATGGTAAAAAGTGTTTTCGTTTCTTCATCGATTTTGGAAATGCGGCGAATCTCAATAATTCCTTGGTCAAAGGAAAGCGGCAAACCTTCAACCCAATAACCTAAATCTTCGGCAATTTTCCAAACCTGTTCAAGATTCTCAGATAAGACAAGTAAATCAATAACAACCGTCGCACGCGGCGAACCGTGAATCGCCATCGCCCAACCGCCGCAAACCGCATAATCAATTTGCTCCTGATTGATTCTCGCAATTAAATTTTGAAATTCGTCGAAAATATCAGCCATTTTTCACCGAAAATCAACCTTATCATAACCCTTATTTTCAAATAAAATCACTTCTAACTGCTTAAATTCAAAGAAATCAGAATTCTAGCACAAAAAGGTCATTCTCTCTCCCGAATGATAAACGTCGGCACCATTCCGCCACCCGATGACACATTTGCCAGTTCAGAAGTTGAAAGCCGCGTAAATGCCGCGCCGACTTTGCCGTTAAATAAAAGCGGGTCGAGGTCTACGAGCTGTTCAACCATCTCGATTTTGCCAAGATTGCCAAACAACATCGGGAAAATTTCTTTTGACGTTTTGACACGCTCCTGCACGAGATAATCGCCGTTTTCAAGCGCAACTTTTATCGCTTCGTTCCATTCCGATTCGGAGGAAATCCAACCGATATAAATGCCGTGTCCGCCATAATCGTCATTTGGTTTTAGGACTAATTTGCTTTTATTAGCGCGTGTCCATTCAACCAAATCAATTTCCTGTGTTTTATAAATTGTCTTTTCCGGTCGAAGTTTGCGCGTCCAGGGAATGTGCGCTTTGATTGCTTTTAATTCATTTTCATTAAACAAATGCGCGTATTTCTCATTGGTTAAGACGGCGAAAATCGCTTTTTTGTGAACCAGCTTTGAGCGAAAACTGTTCGCCATACAAATTGCGCCTGCTTTATAGGCTTCGAGCAGCGCGGGATATTCTTTGATAATCGGCAGATATTCGTTGACCAGCAGGCGTTTATAAACAATGTCAATTTCAACGCCTTTGCAGATGAGCTTGCCGTTAAGAAATTCGAGTTCGTCGGGCGAACAAATCAAAGACGTATAGCCTTTGTATTCAAAGTAATTTTGAAAAAGTTCAAACTCTTTGAGCGTCGGCAAATCCTTTAAATCAACAATAGCGATAACCGGATTTTTTTCGGGTTTTCGTCCAAGAAATTCTTCGTAAGCGGCAAGCAAAACCGCGAGCATTTTTGAACTGCCTTCAAATCCGCGTACGTCGTATTTTTCCGCAAACTTTTTCATTACCGGCATTTCCAAAAAGATTTCCGTCGCGGAATCGGCAAAAGCAATTCCGGCGGGACTTTCGCCATTGAGTTCGACAAAACTGTAAGCGTCTTCGGTCAAAAAAGAATCGAGCCGCGCCGAAGCCGAAACCTGCCGATATTTCGGGTCAATCGCCACGAGTTCGCGCTCAATATCGGTTATTCCGAGTTCATTAAGCAGTTCGTCGTTGCCGATTGCCGCGTCTTTTACTTTTTGCAATGCGCTCCAAATCGTTTCGCAAATTTGTGAAACTCGCTGCCAATCGGTTTCGGTAACAAAATGCGGGCGCAAATACGGCGACAGGCGACGACCTCCGAAAATAAGTTTCGCGCCTTCCAGTCCGTCATCCAGAACTTGGCGCGACGCTTCGGCTAAATCGTCATCCTCTAAAAGTTGATGATAATATGCAACGGCTTCTTTTAACATAAATTTTCTAATGGTAAATGGTAAGTGGTAAATGATGAAAAAAAACTTCTATTAGTCATTTGCGGGCTGTAAATCTGCAGATATTTTACGCTAACCTCTTTTCTGTGCGTTAGCCGCTTTTTTGTTGAGCCATTTTGCCCAGCGTTCCATATACGGGCGGAAAGGTTTGAAAAACTTTGCGCGTTTGCTGCCTGCAGATTGTTTTTCGCTCCACTCTTTCAGGTTTTTCTGCGCGTATTGTCGAACCTGCGGTTCAAGATTTTGCTTTTTAACCGAATGGCGCAAGGTAAAATAATAATGCTGTCCGACGAGCGAAAAAATCAATCCGGCAAGATTGCTCTTAAACGAAGTTTTCGCCATCCAACGCTTGCTGAAGTTTTCTGTTGGTTGAAGGAGAGCGCCGATTGAAATTTCCAGCCACGCCGATTTTCCCTGAACCTTCGGATGATAAAGTCCCGGAAGATCACCTTTTATCGGCACGGACGAATTTTTCAGTTGCGGATTATTGATAAAATCCACAAGCCGAATCCTTTCCAAGCCTCTGAGATGTTCGGCGGGCAGAAAAGCGATAATTTTTTGGATGTTCACTTCCGCGCCTTTCGGCAAAGCGATGCTCGATTGATTTTCGATTTTGAATTGGGTTGATTTTTCGGTCCTGATGCCTGCTGTTTTTATTGCCATTCTAAATAAATTCCAAAATAATTATTTTAATCGTTTAATAAATGCTAGGTTAGACGTGCTATTCAAGTCAAGGCAAACATCAAGTAGTGAATTTGCAACTATGATTGTAGATAAAACGCAACATTTTGATAACTGATAACTGATAACTGATGACTGATAAGTGTTTTATTTCAGCAACTTAGGTTTTCTTAAAAGCGGCGGCACAACTTTTGTATTTGGATAAAATTTCTTTCGTGGTTTTGCTACTTTGCAGCTTTGCGTTAAAAATAAATGCTCAATCAAAAATCCATATTCCGACCAATCGAAACCAGCGGAATCGGCTTGCACACCGGCGTTCCGGTAAATTTAACTTTGAAACCCGCGCCGCCGAACACGGGCTACATTTTTGTCCGCACGGATTTGGATAATTTTGAGATTCCCGCGTCCGTCGAATATATTTCTCATTGCAGTTACGCAACCACGTTGCTCCGAAAAGGTGTGGTGCTTTCGACGGTTGAGCATATTTTATCGGCTCTGCGCGGCGCGGGCATTGATAATTGTTTTATCGAAGTTGACAGTATAGAGATGCCGATTATGGATGGCTCGGCGGAAATGTTTCTAGAATTGATTGAAAAAGCAGAAATTATCGAACAAGACGCGCCGCGCAGATTTTTGCACATCAAAGAAAAAGTTGAGATTGAACAAGGCGACAGAAAAATGTCGGTTGCGCCGTCCGACAAATACGAAATTGAATGTTTAATAGATTTTCCGCATCCTTTTATCAAACAACAAACTTTTCATTTTGAACTAAAAAACGGCTCCTACGGACGCGAAATTGCTTCGGCTCGGACATTTGGATTCACAACTGAAATCGAGATGCTGCGTAAGGCAAATCTTGCGCTCGGCGGCTCGCTTGAAAATGCAATCGTTCTCACGCCCGACGGAATGTTGAACGAAAATCCGCTTCGTTTTACGGACGAATTCGTCCGCCACAAAATTCTCGATATTGTCGGTGATTTCGCGCTTCTCGGAATGCCGATTTTGGGGAAAATTACGGCGGAAAAAAGCGGGCATTCAGTTCACGCTTTGATGATGTCAAAACTGTTGAAGACGGAATCGGCTTGGGAAATTATTGAAAGCAATTCTTAAATCTAAAATTTTTAAAACCGCAGATAAACTCAAGTTAAAAAATAATTTTAATCCATGTTTATCTGCGTCTATCAACATTTTTTCCTTTGCTCCAATTCAAATATGGCGAAAGCGGCAAACTGACTACTGCCTTACGAAATGCCTGAATAATTTTTATTCATTCCAATCGGGCGTATGAAAAATTCCTTCTTTATCAACTCGTTGATAAGTGTGTGCGCCGAAGAAATCGCGCTGCGCTTGAATTAAATTGGCGGGTAATTTTTCCGAACGAAACGCATCAAAATAACCTAACGCGGACGACAGACACAAGGCGGGAACGCGGCTGTCCGTAAATTTTTCGGCAATTGAACGCCAGTCTTCACGCCGTTCGTTGAGCATTTCCGCAAATTCACTATCCAAAATCAGATTCGGCAGTTTGGGATTTTCCGCAAATGCGCGTCGCATTTCTTCCAAAAGCGTGGAACGAATAATGCAGCCGCCGCGCCAGATTTTCGCAACTTCCGACAAATTTAAACCGTATTGTTTTTCCACCGAAGCCATTTGCAAAAGCGACATTCCCTGCGCGTAAGTTACAATAAACGAACTGAAAAGCGCGTTTTTTAATTCTTCGACAAATGTTTGAAAGTTTTCTGCGGATTTTTCCCGCAGTTCGGTGTTTTTACTTTCATCCGCAACATTTTCAACCGTATGTTCAGTGTGTTTAGCGGCTTGTTCGTCGATATTTGCGCGTTGATGTTCGCTGATTGGCGTTTCAAAATCCTGCGCCTTGCGTTCGGCTTTTGCTTTGTAAACCGGCTCGCTCGTAACGGTATTGCCAACTGCAAAATGCAATTCGCCGACTTGCGCCGGCTGACTTCCATATTTTTTGGCAATTAACAGGCGCACGTCTTTTTGCGCGGAAATCTGGCGCATTGAAACGGCGGAATCAATCGTCGGAATTGGCACGCCGAAATCCATTGCGGCTTGCGAAGTCCATTTGCCCGTGCCTTTTTGCGCGGCTTTATCCAAAACCATTTCAACCAGCGGTTTATTTGTTTCAGCATCAACTTTTTGCAAAACTTCCGACGTGATTTCCACTAAAAATGAATTCAACTCCGAATTGTTCCACTTTGCAAAAGTTTCGCTCATCTGATTGTAATCCATCTTTAAAACGCGCAGCATAAAATCGTAAGTTTCCGCCAAAATCTGCATTAAGCCATATTCGATGCCGTTGTGAACCATTTTGACGAAATGACCAGCCGAACTTGTTCCGACATACGCCGCGCAAGGTTCACCGTTGACCTTTGCGGACGCAGCTTCTAAAATCGGGCGAACAAGTTCATAAACTTCGGCTTCTCCGCCAATCATAATACTTGCGCCGTGCCGCGCTCCTTCTTCGCCGCCGGACACGCCGACCCCAAGAAATCCGATTCCCTTTTCTTTTAAATAGGCTTCGCGCCGTTCCGTATCTGGAAAATGCGAATTTCCGCCGTCAATAATCAAATCGCCCGCATCGAGATGAGGCAAAAGCTCGCTAATAACCGAATCAACCGGTTTTCCAGCCGGAACAAGCAACATAATTTTGCGCGGACTTTCCAAGCCTTCAATGAAATCTTCAATGTTATCTACGCCCGTGATATTAAAATCCTTTCCTTCCTCAAGCAGAAGTTGTAATTTATCTTGACTCCGATTATATCCGATACCTGAAAATCCCTGTTCTGCAACATTGAGCAGGAAATTTCTGCCCATTGTTCCGAGTCCAATCATTCCGAATTGTGATTTTTCCATGTTTTTCCTTATCAATTAAATTAAATTTTTTCCCAAATCCCAGCCAAAGCTAAATCAGTTTCCCACTCTTTCCCGTTTTCTTCAAATGCCCACCAAGCTGAGAGAACTTTTTGAGCAAACGCCCATTTTCTTAAATTCTGTGGTTCTATTTCAAACGCTTCGGCAAATTGTTCGACGCGGAATGCTAAAATTTTTTGCGGATTCGACTGCGATAAAACCCATCCGAGCGGATTATTTAGGAAAACGCTAATGTCGTATCCAATATCGCCGATAATTCCTTTTGGGTCAATTGCTAAAAAAGGTTCGCGCTCTGCCGACAAGATATTTTCGTGGTGTAAATCGCCGTGCAGTAAAAAGTTTTGCTTTGATAGAGCAACCAATTCGTCGAAATTATTCCGCGCTTTGCTAATAAATCGCGCCGGAAAAATTGTATTTTCAGCTTTTTGCAAGCCGTTTGTCCATTTTTCAAGCAGCGGAAAATTTTGCCATTCCGCCGGTTTTCGCCAGAATTTTCTCATTACATCAATCGCAATCGTCGTCGCCTCTGCATCGTTTTGCTGACAAATTTTTATTAAATTTGCGCCTGGAATCAATCTTTCTATGAGCAAAGCGCAATAATTTTTATCAAAGCGCAAAAGTTTTACTGTGCCTTTTCCGTTGAAGATTTTTAATAGTCTGGCTTCGCTGAAAATTTCCGAATTTTCTCCGCAATATCCGATTTTCAAAACGGTCTGGCTTCCGTCGGCGCAGACACACGGCGCGACAAAATTGTAAGACAGATTTGGAAATGGCTGTTCAACCAAAAGCGACCAATTTTCCGCGATTTTGTCAACAATTTGCGGCAAATCTGCCAGCCATCGCTCACCTTTATCGGTGTGCAGACCTAAAATGTTGTCGGTAAATCGCCTCGGCAGATTGACAAAGTAATTTTGATTCATTGCTCTTGACGAGTGTAGCTTGCATGTCGGATTCTAAACAAATGAAAACATTACTCGAGGCAATTCGCCCGACAACTTTTATCAAATCGGTAAATTTTTCAAAACTTCTCGGATTTGATTTAACCATCGCCAGCGAAACTTTCCAGCACACGGGCAGTTTCAAATTTCGCGCCGCTTACAATGTTGCGTCAAATGTTCCGAATGTCGAACTTTTAACCGCATCTTCGGGAAATTTCGGACAAGCCTTAGCTTTTGCCGCCCAACTTTCAGGTAAAAAATGCACGGTCGTAATGCCGGAAACTTCCGCTAAAGTAAAAATCGAAGCGGTTAAATCTTTCGGCGCAACCGTTGATTTGGTTGATACAAAAAAAATCGGCAGAAACGAGCGCGTTTTAGAATTAGCCGAACGGATGCCGGACGCTTATCTTTGCAGTGCGTATGATGACTTGCTCGTGATTGAGGGAAATTCGACGCTCGGTGATGAATTAGCGCAGAAAGATTTTGATGTCGTCGTTTCGCCAATCGGCGGCGGCGGTTTGATTTCCGGTATTTCAAAAGGTCTATGC
>MWZA01000167.1 GCA_002050455.1 Acidobacteria bacterium 5-1
GTCGGTCGCTTAAATCAAGACTCGAAAGCCGGTCTTGCCGGACTGCCAGATTTGAATAACCTTCAATCCAGAATTTTCTTCCGGCGGGCGCATATTTCAAACTCAAAAAGGCTGTCGGCGGCGGCGTAATCAAGGTTCTGGAAGAAAATCATATTCCGGTTGATTATATTGCAGGCGCGAGTATGGGCGCACTTATCGGCGCATTATACTCAACGGGTAGAACACCCGCCGAAATGGAACAATTAGTCGAAACGCTCGATTGGGACAACCTTTTGCGCGGAAAACCGGCTTTCGGCGATTTGACTTACCGGCGCAAAGAAGACCGCCGCAACCTTTCTGGCGCAATCATTTTGGGCGGAAAAGGCAGCAGCCTCAGACTGCCGAACAGTTTGAATCCGGGACACGAAATTGGTTTAGTGCTTGACCGTCTGATGCTGCCGTATGGCAGTAACACGGACTTTGATAACTTGCCAATTCCGTTTCGCGCGGTGGCGACCGATTTGGTCAACGCCGAAACGGTTGTTTTGAAAAGCGGTTCGCTTTCGCAGGCGTTGCGAGCGACAATGGCGATTCCCGCCGTTTTCGCGCCCGTCGAGTTGAACGGAAAAATACTGGCGGACGGCGGAATTTTGAACAACATTCCGACCGATGTCGTCAAGGAAATGGGAGCCGACATTATTCTCGTCGTCAACACTGAAACGCAGCTCGGCGACCGCGCTTCGCTTCGGGATTTAGTCAGCATTTTGGGGCAGACTTTTTACGTCGTAACGGTTGAAAATTCGCGCCGCAGTTTGCGGCAAGCTGATATTATCGTCGCGCCTGACTTAGAAAATTACGGCACGTTTAGTTTCGGCGCGGGCAAAGAAATCGCCGAACTCGGTTACAAAGGCGCACAGCAGAAAGTAACTCTGCTCAAAAGTCTCGCGCTCGATGAAGCTGATTGGCAGCAATATGTTGCGTCGCGCCGCGCCAAAGTGCGCTCCGATATTCAGCCGATTCCCGATTTTTTGGCGATTGAAGGAACGGAAAATCTCAAAGCCAAGCGAAAAATCGAGCAAAAGTTAGATGACAAATACAAAAACAAACCGCTTGACCAAAAAGCTCTGGCAAATGACTTGACGCAGCTGACGGGAACTGAAAGATTTGACAACTTAGGTTACGGAATAATTCGCCGTCAAGATAAAACCGGATTGGTGATTCGCGTCTATGACCCGAAGGAAAGAACGCAAAGAAGTACGGTTCTCGAAGTCGGCGTTGATGTTAATAACTCCGAAACCGACGATGTTAATTTTAATGCCCTCGCCCGTTTGACTTTTTTTGATGTCGGCAGTGACGGGACCGAATGGCGCAACGATGTCAGTATCGGTTCGAGAACTTTGTTCGCAACGGAATTTTATCGTCCATTTGGTCAAAGCAAATTCTTTGCCGCGCCGAATGCTTTTTATGAAGACCGCAAAGTCAATTTTTATGAGGATGGCAACCGTTTGGCGGAATACTCGTTTCAGACGGTGCAAGCCGGAATTGATTTTGGCTACCTGTTAAATCGCAACAGCGAACTGCGTTTCGGTTATTCAATCGGGCATCAAACAGCCTCACGGCGCATCGGCAACCCGCTTCTTTCTGATCTGAGCGGAAAGGTGAGTCTTGCCTCCTTGCGCTGGAATTACGACACGAGAAACAATGCCCAGATTCCGACTCGCGGAATCGAGTTGAGAAATTCGCTTAATTATTACTTTGACAGTCCGGGCGCGGCAAACAGTTTTCCGCAAGCCGAATCGAGAATTAATGCTTTTCATCAGCTCGGCGATAAAAACATCATTTTCGGATTCGGTGGCGGCGGAACGACGTTCGGCAAAACCGCGCCGCTGTTCGAGCAATTCGCGCTCGGCGGATTATTCAACATCGGCGGTTACGGAAGCAGGGAATTTCGCAGCAGCCATTATCTAAAAGGCGGTTTCGGCGTATTGCGTAAAACCTTTTCCGCGCCGCCTTATATCGGTGGAAAATTATATTTGGGCGGTTGGTATGAAGGCGGAAGCGCGTTTGAAAATTTCGACGCGGCAAAATATCGCCAAAGCGTAACGGGCGGCGCACTGCTTGAAACGCGAATCGGTCCAATTTTTGTCGGCGGCAGTTTTGCCGAAGGCGGACGCAGAAAACTCTATTTTTCATTAGGACGATTTTTTTAGAAAAAAATTAATTAGAAGCTATCTCAAAAATACGCGCGAAACGTTTAGAGTCCACGCAGAGAGCGTATCTTCCGCCGCGCTTGGCGGGCGGAGCAAACTATAAAGTTTGGACTCTGAACGCTTGAAATTTATTTTTGAGATAGCTTTTAGATTCTATTGATATAAAATCGGTTTGGTCGCCAAAATGCAGTAAAAAGACATTTATCGGCGGATTGGCAAACCAAAGATGAAGATGTTGTTACAAGGAATAGCCAGTTACTACGATATTATAATCGAAGAAATGGAAGGCGGGTCGCAACCGTAGGTGTTTCTTTTGTATATTTCAGCCGCGCTGTTCGATAAGGCAAGTTACCAGCCGATTCAAAAATAATAAGCCTAAAAACAAAATCTCAACACTAGACCACTTTGGGAGAAATAAGAAAAAGGCTCTCTGAAATAAATTCAGAAAGCCATTGTTTATTATATTAAGTATGGTCGGGGCGAGATGATTTGAACATCCGACCTCACGGTCCCGAACCGTGCGCTCTACCAGGCTGAGCCACGCCCCGTCAAACTCGACTTACAGATTCTATGTTACTGCGTCGGTTAAGTCAAACCAAGCTGAAAGGGCAGACAACTTTATCAGTATTAAGCGCGTCAACAATTATGATTTTTTCGGGATTTGTCGACAAATTTATGGTTGCTTAGTCTTGGCTCAAATCTTTGTTTTTATGGTAACTGCCGAAACAATTGCGAAAATTTTAATTAAAATAATGGCAATATTTCGGCAATAAATTTTGAGAAAGACTTGTGTTTAATAAAATTCTTTTGGAAAATAAAAGTATATTGGGTTAAACGAACTCAAAAAAACGCCGTAGTAAAACATTAAAATTTTGCCTTTGAATAGAAAAAAAGGTATATTTTAACTAGATTAGGGAATAAATTCTGCATACTGAGAATTTTGCGTGAGAATTTGCGGTAAATATGTTATAAAACAAATTCGCCTCTCTTTCATATCAGGCGAAGCTTAATTTAAAAAATTTTATTATATTATTATAAAAGTATTACAAAGTATGGAAAAAGACGAAAGACTGCTGCCTCTACCGGAAACAAAAGATCTGCAGCCGACAAACCAAGACTATTCAACTAATTACGCGCCTTTCTATGATGACGACACATTTGACGAAAGACGCTCAATCCGCGAGTATTTTAACGTTGTCTATAAACGCCTGCCGATAATTTTGGCATTGACGATTATTACGACCGCTGTGGTTGCGTTTTATATGTATAAGCAGCCTTCGATCTTTCAAGCCCGCACGGAGATGATAATCGAACCGCGCAAACCGAAACAACAAACAAAAGATGCTATCAACATTAATTTTGGCAGCGATCTTAATTATAACAATACACAGCTGCAACTTCTTCAAAATCCCGATTTGATGCGCGATGTAGTTGTCCGGTTAGGTCTTCATCGCCAGCCAAATCTTTTTGACGGGCAGAGCAAAGGATTTTTTTCAACCCTTAATTCAATGTTTTTCGGTGGAAAGGCTGATTCGGAGAAAACTTCTTCCCTTCCGGTCTTGACTGAAACTTCGACCGATTCAAACCAATCAAACCAAATCATTTTAACACCTGAGGAAAAAGACCGCGCTGAAAGATATGCCTTTAATTTTCTCAGCAATTTGGAAATTGAAAAGGTTAAAGACACAAATTTAGTTAATGTTAGCGTCAAAAGCCCGAAACCGGAACTTGCCGCAGCGGTTGCCAATAAGGTCGCGGATGTTTTTATCGAACAAGACATTAAGCGTGAAACCGAAGGCGCGAAAAAAAGTTTGGAAGAATTGTCAAAATCAATTGATGACTTGAAAAATACGATTGCCAATCAAGAACAGGAACGCATTAATTATCTTAGAAATACCGGAATGCCGCTGGCAAAGGGACAAGATTTTTTGGCAGACCGGCTGCAGACAATCAGCGGTCAATTGCTGACGGCAGAAGATGATCGCCGAAAATTACAGGGTTTATACGAAGCCGCTGTGCGGGCAAGTCAGCAGGGCGACATTTTAGCGGTTGTCGGCGACAATAAAGCGATTCAAGATGCACGCAGTCAAAATTTAACCCGGAAATCCGATTTGGAAAAACGAGTTGAAGGAATTGATAAGCAAATTCAGGAAGCAGAAACTCAAAGACAGGAACTTTTGGTAAAATATACGTCTGAATATCCGGGAGTTAAAATAATTGATGCCAAAATTGAATCGCTGAAAGATAGTCGGAATAGAATTCAAAAGGAAGTTTCGGAAAAAATTACATCCGAAGGCACAAAACTTACTAAAAGTGCCGAAAGAGAAGTTCTCGCTAGTCTGCAGGCGCAGCTTCAAGCCTCGCAACGGCGCGAAGGGCAGCTTCGTTCGGCTTACAACAACGAAATTAGTTCCGCCAATTTGCAGGGACAAGCCGAAATCCGCTTGACTACTTTATCAAGAGAAATTGACACCAACCGCACCCTGCTTGATGCTTACATACAGAGTCAGAAACAGCAGGAATTGGCGATAACCAGCAGTAAGCCCGATAATCTTAAAATTTCCAATTATGCTCAAACGCCGCTCGCGCCAATCGGACCAAACAGAACTCGAAATATTTTTGTTGCATTTTTAATCTCGCTGGCGGCAGGAATCGGTTTGGCGTTTTTGCTTGATTATCTTGACGATTCGATTAAAACTTCCGATGATGTCGGCAGATATCTCGGCTTGCCGACCTTGGCATTGATTCCGCATCAGAGCTTGGTTGACAAACGAAAACTTAATCTTTTGCCCGGCAAAAATGGGAACGGCAACAGCAATTCGCTGGCTTTAATTGCGCTTGAAGATAACCGCTCAGCGATGGCGGAAGCCTATCGTCATTTGCGGACATCGCTGTTGTTTTCGTCCGCCGGAAAACCGCCGCAAACGATTCTGGTAACTTCTTCGCAGCCTGCCGAAGGTAAAACGACGACTGCTATTAATTCGGCAATTACGCTGGCTCAATCCGGCGCGGATGTGGTGATTATTGACTGCGATTTACGTCGTCCGCGTCTGCACAGCCATTTCGGGTTGGACAACACCAACGGTTTAACAAATTATCTTTCGGGTGAGAGAAATCCCGACGATTTGCTTAAGCCTTTTCCCGGGTTGCCAAAACTCAAAGTCATCACGAGCGGACCGATTCCGCCGAATCCGGCAGAACTTTTAAGTTCAAACGAGATGAAAAATTTGCTGCAGTTCTTAAAAGGTAATTACAAACATATTATCCTTGATTCGCCGCCCGCGATTTCTTTTACCGATGCGGCTATTCTTTCAACATTAGTTGACGGCGTGATTTTGGTTGCGCTGGCAGGTCGAAGTTCGATTCATTTGATGCGCCGCTTCAAGCAACGCCTGAGCAATATCGGAGCGCGAATTTACGGTGTCGTTCTTAATGGTATCAAACCAAATTCGGCTGAATACGGTTATTATGGTTATGGTAATAGTTATAATTACTATACACCCGACGGAAATGACGATTCGACGCCTTTGATGGAAGAAGAGAAAGTTTTTTCGGTTCACGATACGAGAAATTAAATTTTTGTGGTTGTTTTTTCTCTTTTGCCAAAACAAAAAGGCAGGTTCGGTCTAATTGAAAAATAGTGAACAGTCAATAGTTGATAATTAATAGTTTCTCCGTCATCCATGCAAACTATTAATTGTTAACTATCAACTATTGACTATTGTTCAGTAAAAAGTTTAACTAACTAATCCTAACTTGTTTTCGTATTATTAAACAAATATGGTAAAAACTTCGTTTGAAAATAAAAAACCTTTTGGCGTTAGTTTTAGAAATTTTTCGTCGAATTCAATCAGTCCGGCTTCTTTCAAATACTGTAATTCTTTTCCGTGTTCTTCCGCCAAATTAGTTTCAAACCGCTTTTCGTAGGCGTGAATATCAACGCCTTTGGTCAACCGCAGACCTAAAAACAGATATTCGGATTTAGGGGAAATCTCAACTTGTTCGACAATCGCCGAATTTTGCTTTTCAATCAGTTCAATATATCGCAAAGTATCGCGTTCATTTGCCCAACGCTGCTTTTCCCCGTCAAAAGAATGCGCCGAACAACCAAAACCGAAAACCACGTCCAAAGTCCAATACTTTGAATTATGCCTTGATTCAAAATTCGGCAAACTAAAATTCGAGATTTCATACTGCCGAAAACCTTCAGTTGAAACCTTTTCGAGCATCAACTGATACATTTCGGCGGCTAAATCTTCATCGGGCAGAGGTTGTCGTCCACTTCTGATTTGTTCAGCAAGCGGCGTGGCTTCGTGAATTTCTAAAAGATAAAGCGAAAGATGCTCAGGCTTAAGTTTTAATGCTTCATTCAGATTGCATTCCCAATTTTTGAGAGTTTGACGCGGCAAACCCGCAATCAAATCAAAGCTAACATTATCAAAATCCGCATTTCTTAAAAGTTCAACCGTTTCGCGGACATCTTGCGCCGTATGTTTTCTGCCGAGCCGTTTGAGTTCCGTATCGTCAAATGTCTGCGCTCCGAAACTTGCCCGATTTACGCCGAGATTTTTATATGCTTGCAAAGTTTCCGGCGTAACCGTCGCCGGATTCATTTCCATCGTAATTTCCGAGTTTTCATCAACGGAGAATTTTTTATAAACCGAATCAAGTATTTTTTCGAGTTGTTTTGGAATCAGAAGCGAAGGTGTTCCGCCGCCGAAATAGATTGTATCAATGGTTTCCTTTTGTGAAAAATTTTCGATTTCTTTAGCGAGCGCAGAAACATAGCGTTCAACCGCTTCGCCCGATTTATAAACGTCTGTTGCAAAATCGCAGTAAGAACACCGCGAGCGGCAAAACGGAATATGAAGATAGACGCCTGCTTTACTCATAAAAATGTGGGAATTTAAGTGTAATCCTTAAATTAAAAAATCACTTGTCAACTAATTTATATGCTTTGCTGTTGGCAAAGGATTTCTCTTGGCGAATAACATTATCCAACCGATTTTGCTTCCATTGCGACAAAGTTCGATATAAAAATTCATTCCGTTTCAAAAGATTTTTTATTTTATTTGAAGAATTGTTATTTTCCGGCGCGGCGCGTTCGCCCTGCCACATTTCAACATAATCGCTTTGCTGCGGCGCGTTGACAAAAAGCGGTTTGCTCGCGGTTTTCTCGGCTAAAACCATTAGATAAGTTTGTTTGTCGTTTATCAGTTCGACGCGCCCCTTAATTTGTTTCGGGTCGGCGGCTTCATACCAATTTCCGCGCACTTCCGCCGCAATCACTCGTTTGACCGCGAAACCGTTCTCTTCGCTCAAAGCGCGGTAAAAAAGTTCGGGAGAAAATTGATAAAAACCATGTCCGAGAAAATTATTTCCGCCCGTGATAATGACGAGATGCCCGCCGACTTTGACCATTTTCATTGCATTGGCAAGCGCGGTCGGGAAATTAAAGATATGTTCGAGCGTTCCGCCGTCCAACACAAACGTAAATTTTTCTTTTAGTTCATCGCCGATTGGCTGGTTTAAATCGTGTAGAATTGCCGCGTTTTCATAATCTGAAATGTCCATCGCAAAAACTTCTTCCGCGCCTAAAAAGTGAAAAAAATCATAACTTGTTTTTACGCGGGTTAAATTTTCTAAATTAAAAGTGTCGGTCAGAGCTTTATAATCCGAGTTAAAAAATTGGAATAGTTGGTTGCCGAGCATTAAAGTCTTTTGAAAATTAACTTTTCGCTCACGCGCCGAAAGCAGAAATTTGGCGACATCTTTATCTATTCCCATAATCCGAATTATAGCCGTAAAATTACGAATTATGAATTACGAGTTACGAGAGATTGCTCGAAATTACAAATTTATACTTGTTAATTTAAGCTGTCGTATTAAATGCGGAAGCCCGCACGCGCGTAAGGGCATATTTTTCACACTTATTGAATTTGGGTCAGGACTTTCTCAAAAGTCGGGAATTCGGCAGCAAAACTATAAACTCTAAGCTATAAATTTTTAACTAATTTGCACAGACAGATTGTTTTTCTGCAAATTAGTTGAGAGTTTAAAGTTTTGCTCCTGCACATTTTGAGAAAGTCCTATTGATATTACATTGTAAAAAAGTGTATTTTTCGTAATTCGTAATTCGTAATTCGTAATTAATTTGCCAGTTGATTTTCCAGAGAGGTTTTCCAAACATTTTCTAATTCTGCAATTTTCGCGGAAATAACTTGTTTGTCATTGAATCTAATTTCTAAATTTTCGCCGCCAACTTTTCCCAAAATTTCAAACGGGCAGTTAGCGGCAATTTCTTTCACCTTTTCCAGATTTTCCGCTGCAAAACTTACCACGATGCGCGACGGCGATTCGCCGAAAAGCTGTGCTTCGGTTGATAAATTTTTGTCCTTTAAATCAATTTCCGCCCCGATTGCCTTGCGGTTTAATGACGAAAAACAACTTTCGGCAATTGCTACCGCCAAACCGCCGTCCGAGCAGTCGTGCGCTGATTTCAGCAAATATTCATCGGCTAATTTCAAACAGGTTTCCTGCACTTGTTTTTCCAAATTCAAATCAATTTCAGGAACTTCGCCGCTTTCAATAAGTTCTTTGGTCGTAAAACCCAAAATTGTCTGCGCGTATTCGCTGACCGATAAATCATCTTTTGTTTCGCCTAACAGCGCGATAATGTCGCCTTCATCCTTAAAACCCGGCGTGATTATTTTTCGCGCGTCTTCCAAAAGCCCGACCATTCCAATTACGGGTGTCGGCAAAATTCCGCGTCCTTCGGTTTCATTATAAAAAGAAACATTGCCCGAAACGACGGGCGTTTCAAACATCTCACACGCCTCTTTCATTCCGTCAATCACGTCTGAAAATGACTGCATAACTTCCGGTCTTTCCGGCGAAGCAAAATTCAAACAATTGGTTACGGCAATCGGTTTTGCGCCGACACAGACGACATTTCTCGCGCCTTCGGCAACCGCCAGTTTCGCGCCTTCTTTCGCATTTACCGCAACGAAACGCGCATTTCCGTCCAGACACATCGCAATCGCTCGCCGAGTTTCTTTAACGCGCACAACCGCCGCATCCGCGCCCGGCAAAACCGCCGTATTCGTCCGAACCATATAATCATATTGCTGATAAACCCAACGCTTTGAACAAATATTTGGTGCGGCGAGAAGTATTTTCAATACTTCATTTTGGTCTTCGGTCTTTGGTCTTCGATCTTCGGTCTTTGATTTTTGCCTTTCGCCTTTCGCCTTTCGCCTTTCGTAACGCGGTGCTTCGTCGGTCAGTTTATCAACCGGCAAATCGGCGACCATTTCGCCGTTATGAAAAATTTTTAAACGATTTCCTTCAACCACGCGCCCGACGACAACCGCGTCTAGTTCCCATTTATTAAAAATTTCGATAATTTGCTTTTCGTGTCCTTTGTAAGCGACGATAATCATTCGTTCCTGCGATTCGCTTAAAAGCATTTCATACGCCGTCATATCAGTTTCGCGCTGCGGAATAAGCGTTAAATCTAGCTCCAAACCCGTTCCGGCACGCGCCGCCATTTCAACCGAAGAAGAAGTCAGACCAGCTGCGCCCATATCCTGAATTCCCGCAATCGCGCCGCTTCGCATTGCTTCCAGACACGCTTCCAATAATAATTTTTCCAGAAACGGGTCGCCGACCTGCACCGTCGGACGTTTTTCGAGTGCTTCTTCGTCAAATTCTGCCGAAGCCATTGTCGCGCCGTGAATTCCGTCGCGTCCGGTTTTTGCGCCGACATACAAAACCGGATTTCCGATGCCGCTTGCCTTGCCGAAAAAAATCTGGTCTTTGCGGACAATTCCCAGAGCAAACGCATTGACCAGCGGATTTAAATTATAAGCGTCATCAAAAACGACTTCACCGCCGACGGTTGCTGTTCCGAAACAATTACCGTAATGCGCGATGCCGTCAACCACGCCTTTTAGGAGAGATTTATTGCGGTTGGCGTGTTTTTCGTGATTTAAACTGCCGAAACGCAAGCTGTTCATCAAAGCAATCGGACGCGCTCCCATCGTAAAAACATCGCGCAAAATTCCGCCGACACCGGTTGCCGCGCCTTGAAAAGGTTCGATAAAACTCGGATGATTGTGCGATTCGACCTTAAAGGCGACGCACCAATCGTCGCCAATATCAACCACGCCCGCGTTTTCGCCCGGTGGAACGATAACTCTTTCGCCGCTCGTCGGCAGACGTTTCAGATGAACACGCGAAGATTTATAACTGCAATGCTCCGACCACATCACGCTGAAAACGCCGAGTTCGGTGAAATTCGGTTCGCGTCCGAGAATCTGTTTGATTTTTTCGTATTCTCCGGCGGTTAAATTATGCTGTGCAATAATTTCGGGAGTGATTGCGGAATTATTCATCGGTAATGCTCTCTAATAAGAAAATCTCGTTTAAAACAAAAAAGAGAGTTTATGCGTTTCAGACTTGTTTTTCAAATCCGATTCAATAAACTCTCCCTAATATTTTAATTTTCAGCAGCGAATTAGCACTGATTTTGAGGAAAAACTTTAATTCGCTTTTGTGTTTTGTATTTGCTTTGCTGCTTCTATCGGTAAAGTTTTATCAATTTCGCCTCGCACGATTTCAGGTTTAATTTTTCCTTGTCGAATATAAACAACTTCGCCTTTTTCATTGAGCAGAACGGTAAAGGGAAGTCCGCCTTGCCAGTCTTTGGTGACCGAAGCGATTGCTGCTTCTTCATTGTCGGTTTTTAAAAGATAAGCGGGCATCTCAGCTTTCATATTTACTAAAAACTTTGGAACTTCACGATTTATTTCCGCCGAATCATCAAGCGAAATAGTAATAAAATCAATTTTCCCTTTATAATCCGCGTCAATTTTCACAAGTTCGGGAAATTCTTCGCGGCATGGGTCGCACCATGTTGCCCAAAAATTAATGAGTAAAGGTTTTGACATTTCACCGTCGCGTTTGAGCAAATTTTTGAGCGCAGCTTCATCAATCTGCGTAACTTTCGGCAGATTTAAAACTGTTGCAGTTGCTTTCGGTGGAGTTTTTTTAACGGAGGTTCTCGGTTTGGGCTTTTGCTTTTGTCCAAAAGTTTCTGTTACAAGCACTTGAGCGAAAATGATAACAAAACCAAACAGAAGAATATTTTTCATTCTCGCCCAATTTATTGAATTTTTTTTCATCCTTTTAACCTTTATTCTTTCCTCTTAATTGAGCAGCCGAAAGCGTTTGCGCTGGTTTTCGCAATTGTTTTTCCGTTCAACGCGGAATCAAACGCAACGGTCAAATAACTTTCCGTAACATTTTTACCCGAACGGTCATTGTCAATCGCGCCGTGATACATCAAAACATTTTTCTCGTTAAAATAAAACGCTTCGGGCGTAACGTTCGCGCCGAGTTGGTCTGCCAAAACGTTTCCTTTGTCAACCAACATCGGGAATTTATAATTTTCTTCGGCGTGCGATTTGACCCAAGCGAGCGATTCGGTTGAATTGGAATTGATGCCGATAAAGTTGATGCCTTTGGCTTTGTAACTTTCGGCAATTTTGTTGATTCTTCCGTTGTAACCTTTAACGACCGGGCATTGCGCCGAAAGAAAAATGACAACCGCGCCGTTTTTACCTTTCAAATCATTGAAAGATTGTTTTTTGCCGTTGATGTCGGGCAAAGTAAAATTGTCCAAAGTTTTGCCGACGGCAAAATCGTCGTTTGCACGGCTCATCTTGGCAAATGAAACAAATGCAATTAACACAAAAAGCGCGACAAATAAAATGTTTTTCCGCTTCATTGATTTTTACTCCTTAAAATTTAAAAAATATCGAAGCAATAAGTTTAATAACCAATTGTTTCAATGACAAGTTGTGCTGTTTTTACGAGCCTCAAACTTATTATGTTTCGCTTTGACAAAAATTATTTCCCAAATCTGAGATGTTTAAATTTTAATTTTAGACTGAAAGTTTCAGACAAACTAACGAAAAAGTCTTGGCAAACGATTGTTCAAATTTTTCGGCAGTAGAATTTCCATTGCATCGTCAACCGTTACGATTCCGGCAATTTCGCCCAAATCGTCAATCACGGGCAAAGCAAGAAGATTATATTCGGCGATTGTCTGGGCAACTTCTTCCGCGTCGTCATTTGGGTGCGCGAACTGAAATTTATCGCGCATCACCTGTGAAAGCTGAAAAGTCGGGTCGGCTAAAATCAGACTCCGCAGAGAAATCAGCCCGGAAAGTTTCCAAGAATTTTCTTCTTCGACAATGTAAAGGTAATAAATCATATTTGGCGTTTCCGCCATATCGCGCAGACGCGCAATCGCTTGGCTGACAGTTAAATCTTTCGGAAGCGTAACAAATTCCGTCGTCATCAAACCGCCCGCCGTGTCTTTGTCGAAAGGAAGAAGCTCGGCAACGTCGGCTTTTTCTTCTTCTTCCATCAAATCAAAAAGTTCCTGCGCCCTTTCTTCGTCCATTTCGCCCAGTACGTCAACCGCGTCGTCCGGCGACATTTCTTCCAAAAGATCGGCGGCACGCTCTCCGTCCATTTCTTCGAGAATTCGCGCTTGGTTTTCCGTGGACATTTCCTCTAAAGTGTCGGCGGCGATTTCGTTGTCAAGAGATTCGACGATTTCCGTGCGGTGAATCGGCGACAAGGTTTCAGCAAGCTGTGCGATTTCAACCGGATGAAGCCGCGAAAGTTTGTCTTTTGAAGATTTTAACTGCACGGCGACGCTTGATTTATCGGTTGCCAAATAGCCGACATCCGCCCAGTCAAGCACTTCGACAATGCGACTGCTGCCATAAAAACCGGCGGGCATCAAACGACGCAAAAATCCCTGAAGGCTGACATCCGCGCCGGTTACGCGCCAGCGCGTTCCAACTTCGATAATCTGCACGTCGTTGACACGCACGACGCGCTTGCCGTCAACATCTATTAACTGATTATCCAAAACGTCTTTCGCCAATAAAACTTCGCCCGTCCGACGAGTGAAAGGTCGCAAATCAAGCACTACCGAATTCATTCCGGCTCCGTTTTTATCAAGCGCGGAAATTTTCGATTGCGGCATAAAAAAATTTCGGCGGCGATAACGCGCCACAAGTCCGATAACCGGTGGATAATCTTCTTCGCCGTAGCGCACAATTACATCTTTTATGACGGCAATTTTTTCGCCTTCGGCATCGAAAATCGGACGACCGAGAATTTGCGACAAATACAACATAACTTAAAGATAAACGATGTCTGTCAAAGGTTGAAGTGTAAAACGAAACTTTAGAAAAATTTTACCGCTCATTTTTGTTTGAAAAAAATAAATCTTGTATGATTACAAATAGTTCAAAGTTTAAAGCTGAAGTTTGTGATTTTAATTTTGAACTTTGAACTAATTTTATGTTTTGCACAAAATGCGGCGCACAAAATTCGGACGAAGCAGTTTATTGCCAAAAATGCGGCACTGTTCTTGAAGCCGAAGAGGAAACAAGGCTGGCGCGTCCGGCAAGAAACAATCTAAACGATGATGACGAAACGCAGATTTTTTCGATTCGTCCGACGTTAATGTTTGTCAAGGTCGGTTACGGCTTGGCGGTTTTGGGCGCGTTTTTATTGGTTTTTTTGCTTTATTATGCAGGAAATCTGTTCGGTTTGGATATTCCTTGGTGGTTTTCCATTTTAGCCGGACTTTCTCTGCTTTTGATACCGGCGTTTTATCACTTTAAACAAAAAACAGTGCGTTATATTCTGACCGATGCAAAAATTGAGATTGATCAAGGTTTAATTTCTCATACAACTAAAAATGTTCCGCTTCGCACGATTCAGGACGTAACCGTTTCGGCGACAGTTCCGCAGAGACTTCTCGGCTTTGGCAATCTGGTTATCGAAAATGCGGGCGAAAACAACAGCCAAATTGTTTTGAAAAATATCAATTCACCGAAAAAATATGCGGAAGTTTTGCTCAAACAAATGCGGCAACTTAATAGATAAAGAATTCAAACAGGATAGACAGGATTTACAGGATAATAAAATTTGTTTTATCCTATCTATCCTGTTTGAATTCTTGCTTTGAAATATGAAAACTATTTTTATAACCGGCGGCGCGGGTTTTATCGGCTCGACTTTTGTTAGATTAATTTTAGAAGAAACTTCCAATGTTGAAATTATCAATTTTGACGCGCTGACTTATGCGGGAAATTTAGAAAACTTAAACGGATTAGACAAAACGCGCCATAAATTTATCAAAGGCGACATCACCAAGCGCGAAGAAGTTTTCGACGCTTTACCAGAAAAGGCGGAAGCAATTTTTAATTTTGCCGCCGAATCGCACGTTGATAGAAGCATCAATTCGGCAAGCGAATTCGTTTTGACAAATGTTCTCGGAACGCAGGTTTTGCTGGACGCGGCACGCGCAAAAAATATACGTCGTTTTGTGCAGATTTCAACCGACGAAGTGCAGGGAAGTTTGCCCGAAGACAGCAATTTATTTTTTACTGAAGATTCGTCTCTAAAGCCGAATTCGCCGTATGCCGCGTCAAAAGCCGCCGCCGAACACTTTGTCCGCGCCGCGCACGAAACTTTTGGTGTTGGCACAATTATTACCCGTTGCGGAAACAACTACGGCGGGCGGCAATTTCCCGAAAAACTGATTCCGCTGATGATTGCCAACGCGATGAACGACGAACCTTTGCCCGTCTATGGCGACGGAAAAAACGTGCGCGATTGGATTTTTGTTGAAGACCATTGCCGCGCTATTTGGCTGGCATACGAAAAAGGCAAATCGGGCGAAAGCTACAATATCGGCGCGAGAAATGAGCGGCAAAATATCGAAGTTGTCAAATCAATTCTTGACGCGCTCGGCAAACCGCATTCGCTCATTAAATTTGTAACCGACCGGCTCGGACACGACCGGCGTTACGCAATTGACGCGACCAAAGTTGAAAATGAACTCGGCTGGAAGCCGCAAACGACATGGGAAGAAGGTTTGCAAAAGACAATTCGCTGGTATCAGGAAAATCAAGATTGGGTGAATCGCATCAGAAACGGCGCGTATCGTGATTATTATAAAAATCATTACAGAATGGAAGTCGGAGGCAAATGAGAATTTTAATCACTGGCGCAAACGGAATGGTCGCAAGAGCAGCAATTGATTATTGCCGTTCAATCGGCGATGAGATTACGGCATTAACGCGCCAAGAATGTGATATTGCGAACGCCGGACAAGTAGAAAAAGTTTTTCAAAGTGAAAAGCCCGATGCCGTGATAAATTGTGCGGCTTACACGGATGTTGACGGCGCGGAAACAAACAGGGAAATTTGTTACAAGGCAAACACAACCGGTGTCGAAAATTTGGCGTTGGCTTCTAAAAAGATTGATTGCGCGTTTGTAACGATTTCTACCGATTTTGTTTTCGATGGAACAAAAGATGATTTTTATACGCAGCGCGATACGCCAAATCCGCAGAGCGTTTATGCCAAATCAAAACTCGAAGGCGAAATTCGCGCTCGAAATGCTTATGCCCGTTCAATTATCGCACGTTCAGGCTGGATTTATGGCAACGACGGTACGAATTTTTTAAGCGTTCTGCCCAAACTTCTGGCGGAAGGAAAACAAATTAAAGCGATTTCCGATTCTTTCGGAACGCCGACTTTTGCTAAAGATTTAGCGCGGCGACTTCGTGAACTTGCCGAACTCGATTTGCCCGCCGTTTATCACGTTACAAATGCGGGCGAAGGCACAAGTTACGCCGGTTTTGCACAAAAAGTTTGCGAGATTAACGGAATCAATAAAAATTTAATTAAAAGTGTTTTGACCAGAGGTTTGAAGCGTCCCGCGCCGCGTCCGCAGTTTTCGCGGCTTAAATGTTTGTTTAGCCCAAAATTCGGACTTTCCCCACTGCCGGATTGGGAAGAATCTCTGACAAACTATTTGATTTCGCAAAGTATTCCAAATTCCTGTTGATTGCAAATAAATTCCGGTGTTAAGCCGTAATAATTACGGCTTTCGAGCCGGTCAGTTCCGAGAAATCTTTAGTAAAAATTGTATCAACGCGCCGAATCTGACCAATTGTTTCAACAATATCTTGAGTTGAAACAAAACCGTCTTCGACGTGCGCGATTGCCCACACCGGAATATGTGAAGCCGTCCGCAGAGTTTCTTCGACAAGGCGCAAATACTGTGATTTTGTTTCGATGAGCGTTCCGAGTTTGCCCGCTTGCGCCTTTTCCAAATCGTTCCAAAAGTCATCGCCGAAACGAAGCCATTCCTCGCGCCAAGCAGTCCATCCCAAATAATTTTGCTGGCTTTGATTGTGTGCCGACGGAAGCCGCAAAAACATCAAATCCATATAATTTTCAGCGATAAAATCGTTGGCGTTTTTGTTTTGACAGGTGTTGTTCTGCCCGTTGTTGACAGGTTCGGGCGACACGCTCCAGAGCCGTCGGAAAACGTTTGATAGCGGCTGCCGAAGTTCGAGCGTTTCTTTATCGAAAGACAAAAGATAATCGCCGACGCTCATGCCGACGCTCAAAGCAATTGCCTGCGCGACGGGCGAAGAAAGTTTTTCGATGTTGTTCCGCACATTGTCAAACCACCACGCATCAGTTTCATTAAACCATTTTTTCAGCGATTCGTTTTGCAGACGATAACGCGGGACGTAAGCGTCTTCCAAAATCGAATTAACGTCTTCGTCAGACAATTTTTCGGCGTTGTTTAGAATTACGGCAACGGCTTTTGTCCAAGCCGACTGCGTTAAATCATTGGCGAGAACGCGCACCGTCCAGCGTTTCAGATATACGCCGAGATTCGGCTCACTCATAAAGGGCAAAATGGCGGAATTAAATTTCAGACGGCGTAGAACATTAAGTTCAAAAGCAAGCCAGCCCTTCGGTGTAATGGATTTTGTGAACATAAAATTCCGAGTGCCAAGTGCTAAGTGTAAAATGAGGGAATACAGGACTTAGAACTCAATACTAAGCACTTTATCGGCGAAAGATTCCAACTCCTTGAAACCTTCCAGCGAAAGAAATATCTTAACAACCTTCGGGTCAAATTCGATACCCGACCATTCGATTAAATAGCGTTTGGCTTCCAGTTCGGAAATCGCCGCTCTGTATGGACGCGCATCGGTCAGAGCGGCAAAAGTGTCGGCGACGCGCAGAATTCTTGCCGCCAAGGGAATCTGCTCGCGCTCCAAAGCGTCGGGATAGCCGCTGCCGTTCCACCATTCGTGATGCCAGCGCACGAGCAGTTGAACAGCCCGGCTCAAACCGCGTTTTGCCGTTTCCTGCTCGCCGATAACCGGATGCCGCTGCATGTCAATCCGTTCATCTTCGCGCAGCATCCGTTTGCTTTTAATGTAATCACGATTCATCACAATTTCCCCGATATCGTGAACCAGCGCGGCTTGCCGCAAAGAAAGACGGTCGTGCGAGGCAAGATTATAGTTTCGCGCCAAAGCGTCGGCAAGCACGGCGATTCTCTCGGCGTGCGGATGCGTGTAACCTTCAAATTTGTCCGCAGCAGTGGCAATTTTCAAAAATTTTTCTTCAAAATCTTCTTTCGTTACAGACAGATTTTCCATAAAACGCAGTTTAAGGCAAAGGAGTAAAATGTTTTTTGATTATTTTCTAAATTACCAATTAATAAAGAGTCTGCCATTAGTTTTTACTATTTTTTTGTCAAACTGTCGAGCAGAGTTTGCGCTTCTCTGATTAGTTTGGAAAAATCGCCAAAAGCCGGTTCAATATCGTAGATTTGACAGCCGCCAAACAAATTGAGAAAGTTTCTCAAGATTGGTTCGGCAAATTTGAAATTTGAAATTTTTTACATTTTTTACAAATGACTAAGGATAAAACAATCATCCGCGAAGTTGCGACTGTTCAAGAATTAAACGGCTGCGTTGCGCTTCAGCGCGAAGTTTTTGCTTTGCCGGAACTTGAAATTTCGCCTGTCCGACATTTTATTGTAACCAAACACGCTGGCGGTTTTACGCTCGGCGCATTTGCCGAAAATAAATTGGTCGGCTTTGTTTTGTCCGTTCCGGCTTTTTGCGGCGGCGAGCGTTTTTTTTATTCACACATCGCGGGCGTTCTGCCCGCGTTTCAAAGCTGCGGTATCGGCGCACAATTAAAATGGGCGCAGCGCGAAAAGGCTCTGAGCAAAAACGTGAAATTTATCAAATGGACATTTCAGCCCGTTCAGGCGCGAAACGCTTTTTTCAATCTGGAAAAACTCGGCGCAATTGTCCGCGAATATAAACCAAATTATTACGGCACGGATTATTCGGCTTCAAACAAACAGGGCGAAAAAATCGGACTCGACAGCGACCGACTTTTTGCCGAATGGAATCTGGAAAGTGAAAAAGTGGAAAAGCTGGCAAAAGGTGAAAAATTTGTCGAAAACGGCGAAATTGTGCAGACCATCGAAACGCCGAATAATTGGGATGAATTGGTAAAAATAAATCCAAACAAAGCGATTGCCGAACAGGAAAGAATAAAAAAAGAATTTCAAAAAGCATTTGCCGGAAATTTTGTCTGCCGCAGCTTTGAAAGAAGCGAAAATGCTCCGCGCTATTTGCTTTATAAAAATTGATTTTCGGTATTACCGCCGTTATACTTTTAAATATGAAAACAGCAATATCAGTTTCGGACGAGGTCTTTGAGCTAAGCGAAAAACTTGCAAAAAAATTGAAAGTTTCACGCAGCCGAGTTTTTGCAATGGGCGTTGAAAAACTCGCGGAAGAATATGAAGATGAAGAAATAATTACCAACATCAATAAAGTATGCGCGAAGGTTGACACATCGGTTGACCCTGTTTTGTTTAGAATGGCAATGCTCTCTTTACCGAAAGACGAATGGTAATTGAACGCGGAGAAATTTGGTGGGCGGATTTGCCTGAACCGATAGGTTCGGGTCCGGGCTATCGCCGTCCTGTTTTAATAATTCAAGCTGATACTTTCAATAACACCAATCTTAATACTTCGATAGTTGCGCTTATCACCGCCAAAATTGATTTAGCTGAAATGAAGGAAAATGTTCTGCTTAAAAGTGAACAAAGCGATTTACCAAAAGATTCGGTTGTTAATGTTACCCAAATTTTTACTATAGACAAAAGACTTTTGCTTGAATGTGTCAGCATTGTATCGGAACGCAAAATGGAACAAGTCGAAAAAGGATTGCGTCTTGTCCTAGAATTATGAATCTTTTTGAACAAGCCAAAAACAATATCAAAACCGAAATCGAAACTTTATGCGTTGAGATAAATCGGCACAACGACCTTTATTATCTAAAAAACACGCCTGAATTAGCGGACGCGGAATTTGACGCGCTTTTAGAAAAACTAAAAAAACTCGAAGAAGAAAATCCCGAACTCATCACGGCTGATTCGCCGACGCAAAGAGTTGGCGGGCGGGCGACAAGTTTTACACCGTTTGTCCATCGCGTTTCGATGATGTCGCTCGACAATTCTTACAATATTGAAGATTTACGCTCCTTTGATGAACGCTGCAGAAGACTGGCAGACGGACGCGATTTTCAGTATGTTGCGGAACTTAAGATTGACGGTCTTTCGCTGGCTTTGCATTTCGAAAACGGATTTTTGGTCGCGGGCGCAACACGCGGCGACGGTTTTATCGGCGATGATGTCTTAAATAATGTCAAAACAATTCGCACAATTCCATTGAAATTAAAAGGCGATTTTCCCAAACAAGTCGAAGTGCGCGGCGAGGCTTTTTTGGCGCGTTCCGTTTTTGAAAAAATCAATAACGACCTCGAAATGCTCGGCGAAAAAACTTTTGCCAATCCGCGCAACGCCGCTTCGGGAACACTGCGCCAACTCGATTCGGCGATTGTCGCGTCAAGACGTTTGGATATATTTCCGTATGACGTTTTATCAGGCAATCAAAAACTATTTCCGACGCATTGGGAAATTTTCGCGTGGCTCGAAAAGAAAGGTTTTCACGTCAATCCAAACCGCGCATTGTGCGAAAACATCGAAGAAGTCATCAAATTTTGCGATCAAATGCTGGCAAAACGCGATGCGCTTGATTACGACATTGACGGCGTGGTTATCAAAGTAAATTCAACCCAGCTGCAGGAAGAATTCGGTGCGACGACGAAAGCACCGCGTTGGGCGATTGCCTACAAATATCCGGCAATGCAGGCGACGACGCGCCTTAACGATATTGTCGTTCAAGTTGGCAGAACCGGCGCACTAACTCCGGTCGCGTATCTCGAACCGGTTCAACTTGCCGGAACAATCGTAGCGCGTGCGTCTTTGCACAACGAAGATGAAATAAAAAGATTAAATATTAAACTCGGCGATTGGGTTTTGATTGAAAAATCGGGAGAAATTATTCCGCAAATTTTGCAGGTTATCGAATCAAAACGCGATGGCGACGAGGTTGAATACGAATTTCCGACGTACTGTCCGGTTTGCGGTTTTGATGCCGTGCGTCCCGAAGGCGAAGCCGTTACGCGCTGTTCAAACACGGATTGTCCCGCGAAAGTTAAGGCGCGAATTTTGTATTTTGCAGCGCGAAAGGCAATGGACATCGAAGGTTTGGGGAATATTTTGGTCGAAAAGCTGGTTGATTTGGGTTTGGTGAAAAATGTCGCCGATTTATATTCGCTGACGCTCGAACAAGTTTCGGAACTTGAACGAATGGCGGAAAAGTCAGCGACAAATTTAATCAATCAAATTGAAGCCTCGAAAACACGCGGCTTGCAAAGATTGCTTTTTGGTTTGGACATTCGGCACGTCGGCGAAAGATACGCGAAAATTTTGGCGCGGGCGTTTCGTTCGATTGAAAAACTCGCCGAAGCAAGCGTTGAAGAACTCGACGCGATTCACGAAATCGGTTTGGCAGTCGCCGTTTCGGTTTTTAACTTTTTCCAAAATCCGCACAATCAGGAAATTATCGAAAGATTAAAAGCGGCGGGCGTGAAAATGGAAATTGACGGTGATTCTTCGATGGTTTTAGATGAAAATTTTATCGGCAAAACATTTGTTCTGACAGGAAAACTCGAAAACTTCACACGCGACGAAGCAGGAAAACTTGTTGAAGAACGCGGCGGAAGAGTTTCTTCAACTGTTAGTAAAAAAACCGATTATGTTGTCGCCGGTGCCGACGCAGGCTCAAAACTTACAAAAGCGGAAAGTTTAGGTGTAAAAATCGTTAATGAAGAAGAGTTTGAAAATATGATTTCGTAAATTTCAAGCTGTGTTCTCATTTTTTATTTTATATAGGACTTTCTCAAAATGCAGAAAAAGAGCAAAACTATTAACTGTTCACTCTACACTTTTAACTGATTTACAAAGGAAAACCTTTTTTATCAAAAGATAGTTTATAGTCAATAGCGAACAGTTAATAGTTTGCTGCCGAATCTTCGATGTGTGAGATAATCCGATTACAATCAATTTGTTATGTCCGTAATTCTTGAACAAAATGAAGTTTTGCTTGATTTCACCAAACGGCTTGAAAAACTCGATATTTCATATATGCTGACGGGTTCGATGGCGATGGCTTATTACGCGCAGCCGCGAATGACCGCCGATATCGATATTGTCGTTGAACTTGATTTAAGCAAGGCAAACGAGATTATCAAATTTTTTGAGCCTGAATATTATATTCCGCACGGTTCAATGCGTTCGGCAATTTCGAGAAACACGATGTTTAATCTGCTTCACGAAAAAACGCTCGTCAAAGTTGATTGCGTGTTGCGAAAAAATGATGAATTTCAGATAAACGCTTTTAATCGTCGAAAAAAAGTTGATTTTGCCGATTTTGATTTATGGATTATCAGCCACGAAGATTTGATTTTGTCTAAATTAAATTGGGCGAAAAAGACAAACTCGGAAATGCAGCTTCGTGATGTCGCAAATTTGCTGCGAAACAAGGTTGATATGAATTATCTTAATACTTGGTCGGAAATGTTGGAAGTTGATAACAAATTGAACGAAATTTTAGAAAAACTAAACAAATAAAATGTTACACGATACTTCGCCCGAATTTGAGAAAATGTGGCACGAAAAGTGGATGCAAAAAACTCCGCAAGAGCGTGTTAAATTCGCTTTTTCAATGTTTTCGTCCGCCCGCGCGATAATTATTTCTTCAATGCCGAAAAATTTATCCGAAGCCGAACAAAAGTGTTATATCTATGAACGCACTTACGGCGAACCACTGCCCGAAGATTTTCCTGTTTAACAAGAAAAGAGCATAGTTTAGCAATCAACTACGCTCTTTTCTGTTATTTTTTAATTGATTATTTGTCCGAGTTTAATGCTTTGATTTTATTTGGTTCGGGCGGCAAAAATCGGCGTGGGTTGATTGATTTGTCGTTCAAACGCAATTCGTAATGCAGATGCGGTCCGGTTGAACGTCCCGTCGAACCTAGCAAACCGATAATTTGTCCGCGCTGAACGGTATCGCCGATTTGAACTCCGATGCGGGAAAGATGCCCATAACGGGTGGTTAAGCCGTTGCCGTGGTCAATCTCAATCATATTGCCGTAACCGCCTTGCCAATCCGCGTTGGTAATAATGCCGTTGGCAGGTGCGGCGACAATATCGCCACTGTTGCCATCAATATCTATGCCCGCGTGAAACTCGTAAGCGCGTCCGCCAAAAGGGTCATGGCGAAAACCAAATTCATTGTTGATTTCACCCAAATGCGCCCACATTGTCGGCAAAAATGCCGGATTGCTGGTTTTTTCAATCAGACTAAGTTGGCTTTCCAACCGGCTTTCCTCAGCTTTCCATTCCGCCGTTGTTAATTTAAGTGAATCTTCAGGTCCGCCGCTGTTGAGAATGAAATCTTCGCTCGCAGCGGGTCGCTCGTAATTAATTGTTTGATATTCGGCTTTTGAATTATTTGCGGAAACTTTTGACTGTTGGGCGGTTAAAGTTGATTCAGTTTGGGGAATTATTTCGTTTTTTGCATTTTTTGCAAACGTATTGCTGTTGATAAATCCTGTAAATCCTAATGTTAAAATTACAAATGATAAAATTAAACTGGCGATGCCGGTTTGGAAAAGTTTTTTTGAAACTTCAAATCGGCGGATAAAAATTTTTGTTTTGGTTGTGTGTGTTAATAAAAAAATATAAGAACGGTCGTTCTTTTGCATTATGCTTTTAGCTCCTTTTTATGATTTCGCGCCGAACCCCGAAAGATTCAGCACACGGAATCACGAAAGCACAGCCAAACGGCGACTGACGCGAAACCTTACGAAAGCGTTCAATTTAAAAAACCAAAACACTTTCTTGGGGGATTAAATTTTCCCTGATTGTTCATTTATTTTTGAACGGAAAAACAGAAAGTATCACAAGCCATCACAAAAAACAAGTATCCCGACTACTTCTTGTAACGGCTTAATCCTGACATTAAAACAAAATTTTACTCTTTGGCTTTGCGGTTTGCCTTGAAAGTTCGGAGAACCATTAATCCGACTCCGATAAAAAGAGCAACAAAAGCCAAAATAACAAGCAATTTAATCGCTGTCGTCACAAAACCGATTAAAGCGATTATTTGTTTTAATAATGTAATAATAAGGGCAAGAATGGCGAAAATGCTTCCCCATTTTCCTGCGGCTTTTAACCAAAATGACATAATAAAATCCTTTCAATACTACTGATTTCCTCAGGACGGCTCTGTTTGTAAAAAACATTTATAACTGACCTGTTTCTATCATACAAGATTTCCTACTTGTTTTTCCACGTCCGAATGCGTGTTTGAGTTTCAAAATTATTGTTTGAATCAAAATCTTCAGAACGAAAATTTACATCCTGTAACGCGCTGACAAAATTTGGCGTGTCGGTTTGGTTTGCATAACTTGCCCTTTTTTGTTCGGTTTCCTTCGTTTTAAAAACATAATAGCGCAAAAAATAAATGCCTAAACCGATGAGCAGAACAGGCAGAACAAACCGCATCAAAGGACGGAAATTAAAAAATGTCTGCAAGACAAACGACCCGCCGAGAACCGTCAAAACAACGCCCCAGAGTTTTGGATTATCGGAAAATCTCTGCACGATAATATCTTCCGCGCCGTCGGGCGTTAAGCCTGAGCGCAGAAGCCGTGCGGTGCGCCACGAATCAAGCGCGGCAAAAAGCCACATTCCCAAAAATCCCAAAACAAAAAGCGGCATTCCGCCGGTTAAAACCGCCATCTGAAAAAGTCCGACAAACACAGCGAAATAAACCAACGCCTTCATTGTCTGACCGTTGTAAGCCGCGCCGAGTCCGGGACAAACAAGCGACAGAAGCGTAGCGATAAACGGCGAAGTTTGCCGTTTAACGATTGGAATATATGAAGATTGACGCTGGTTTCGCAGAAGTTCAACACCCGAAACGATACAATCCTGACAATAAGGAAAGCCTTTAATGCGGTGGTCACACATCGGACATAACGGTTTTCCGCAGCCGTTACAGCTGACAACCGCTACATTTTGATTGTGATAAGCACAGTTCATTATTTATTTTCCTCGCTGACAAAAGTTCCGCTGATTGGTTCTTGGTTTGGGTTTTGTTCGATAATTTTTCCGCCGAGCATAATATCCGCGCCTTCTTTATAGGTTTGTCCGGCAAGTTCAAAACTCTTTTGATACATCCCGCTAATCGAACCGTCAGCGGAAACCGCCTGACTGAAAATCAAAGCGGCAAACATCATAATCAAGGCGACAGGCGCAAGCTGCGGAATCGGAATCGGGAAACTTAAGCCGCGAATCCATTCCGTTGCCTGTGCAATCCACGACGCACGGACGCTTTGTGCTTTTTGCGTGCCAAGGGTTGCTTGCAGAATTTTCGCGTTCAATCCGGCGGGAATCGGCAGTTCGTCCATTTTATAGGTGTAGCAAGCGGCGATTGAGCGCACGACTGCGCCCGGCAAATCCGTGCATTTTTCGCACAAAACGGCGTGGCGTTCCCATCGGTGAAAAACAGGCGCGGGCAGAAATCCGTCGAGATAATCGGTCAGATATTCTTCAAATTGTTCGCAAGCCATCGCCGTTTCAGGTGCGGTCATTGATAAAATTCTTGCTTCAAGATGCGTCATCGAAGTTTTCGGCGGAGAAATTTCACGGCAAATTTGTAAAGCATCTTTAACTTCATTTAAAAGCCCATGGCATAACGGGCAGCGCAAAGCGTGGACGGCAACCGCTTTATGTGTCGGTCTGTCGAGGCTCCCGTCCAAATAATCTGTCAGCAGTTCCTCGAACTCCGAACATTGTAAGATTTTTTCATCTTGATAACTCATAAAACTAAAACCCTTAATAAATTCAATAAAACTTTTCAAAATCTTTTTCGACGGTGGCGTTAATGTTCATATTTTCACCTGAGAAAGATGTTTTGCACATTCGATTTATGCACGTCCTTCAATTAAATATTGATGACTTTCATCCGGCGCAAAATCTTTGCCAGCTCAATCCTGCCGCGATTAATCCGCGATTTGACCGTTCCTTCGGGAATTTTCAAAACCTCGACGATTTCCAGATAACTGAGTTCTTCGATATCGCGCAAAATTACGCAGGTTCTCAAATCGGGCGGCAGTTTGTCAATTCCTTCCTGCACCTGAGCGCAAAGTTCACGGCGTTCAATGTCTTTCTGTGCCGAAGTTCCGACGGCGCGAAGATGAAACGTATGCTCTTCCACATCGTCGGCGTAAGTGTTTTGCGGATTGCGCTGCCGATGACGGTAATCGTCAATTATCAAATTTCGCGCCAGCCGCATCAGCCAATTTGCCAAATCACCCTGTTTCGCGTCGTATTGGTCGAGCGTTTTGTAAATCCTGACAAAAACCTCCTGCGTCAAATCTTCTGCCGCTTCGACGCTCGACGTAAAACGATAGGCAAGATTAAAAATCCGACGCGAAAAGCTCGAGACAATTTCCTCCCAAGCCACGCCGTCTCCGGCGCGACACCGCCGCACAAGTTCCGCGCCATTGCTTGTCGCTACTGCTTTTAATGCTTCCAACGCTCGTTTCTCCAATCAGCAATCATCTTTTGCTTCAAAGCCGCAAAGCTCAAACACTTGCCCTGTCAAACTGTTTTTACGAAAGGCGAAAAAGAAAAGTTCCAACTAAAAGTCATTAAGTTTAGTTTGCCATTGTGCCTAATACCTCAAGTAGTAAAGCGTTTATTAGTTAAAGTTGTGGACTCGGCGTTTAACGCTGTGCCAAACGGTAAAGTAGTTTGCTTGGAATTTGTGCCAGCCGCCTGATTCGTAATTGTTCTTGTTCCCAATCTGTCGGGATGGTTGAACTCGGTTGATTCCGCGCCACTCGCGTTGCTGATAGTTGAAAGCATTCCGTCGCCCAGATATGTATAGCTTTTCGTCCACGTCGGCACGGCATATGTGTATTTGACATATTCCGCCAATGTCGTCCCGCCCAAGTTGGCGTAAAATGTCGTCAGATAGGTCGTATAATTTTGCACTAGGGCGTGGCACGCTCCCCGTGACAATCTAAATCTACATCAAATTCAGAGGTCAAATAGTCACATAGCTCAATGAGTCTCTTTCCGTCTTGAAAAGACGTGTTTTGCCCATAAAACACTCGACGATACTCACCCTTATCAAGAACTTCCAGTAAGATCACAGGTTCATCCCTGCTTAGTTGAAATTGAGGATCACGGACGAGTCCTTTTGGGGTAGTAAGTCGGTTCCTCACCTCGAATAGCACTCTGTTCCAACCAGATTTCGGACTCGCAAGGTGTTCTTTACGAAATCTGATCGGATCCAAAGCCCTGTTTATGTCGAAAAAATATGCGTGATTCTCGCTTCCGCTTGAGCGAACGATCAGCGATTTTGCGTCGCCAAGACCACCTAGATTGGTCCAGAGTCGGAACTCAAATTCCTCGGGTCGGGCGGTTTTCGGAAGCGGAGCCAATCCTAGTTTTTGGGAAATTTTTTTAATGTCTGTTGTAAGACCCTCTTCGATGAATTCATAAGAATCAATCTCGATGAGGTCGCCACCACTTGGAAGATCGGCATTTACCTGAACACTTTCGTTCGTGTTTCGGTTAACACGCTGATCAGTGAACAAACAGCCGGATGACAGAAGAATTATAAAAGACGCGATTACAGAAAACAGAACTGATCTCCACATAGATTTGATACCTCGATGACCCATATGGAATGCTACCTTTGAATCCTACACAAAGCCTTTTTCCCATCGAACACTGCGACTTCTGTCCGCGATACTGTAGCTTCTGGCTTTCCTTTAGACCAGCGCTTGTCTCCTTCTGATGGTCTAACTTTAGTGTCTGTCGGGTGCGTATGAACAACGAGGGTAGTATAATCTGCCAACCCCCTTATTCGCTTTCTTTCAATTACCCAGTCATTGAACTCATCACCCATACCATCCTTTATATGTCTTTCCGTTGTACTCGTCCAGTCCATTTTCTTCAATTCCTCCTATAGAAACCTTGCTATTGCTAATATAGATTACCCCACCCTGTTCTTTTCCGTTAGGAGCCTCCTCGGATTTGCTATTCTGCGTCTTTTCCCAAAGTTTATCAAAGTAAGGCTTAAGCAAGGAATAATAGGTTTTAAGATAATGGTTACATACGTCCAAAGTCTTTTTACCTTTGGCTTGTAAACTATTCGCTACCGCCCCGACTCCGCTCAACACTCCAGACCAACCCTGATCGCCTCTTGAATCACCACTGACGTAACTATTTCCCATCTTTCCGGCGATCACGCTGCCAAAACCTGCCACTACCGCTATTATTCCTAATATCAACCCGGCGCGTCTGAAGCCGAAGGCATTCAGCACTTGCGATGCCGCACTTGCTCCTGCACTGATAGCTGACAGTATCCCAGCTATGGTTGCCGGAGCCGCCAAAACCCCCACAATTGTCACAACTGCCACTATGACGGCTACCGCCACCAATACCCATTTGAACAGTTTTTTGAAAAATCCCCAAAACAATCCGCTTGGGTCAGTATAATTTATCGGGTCGTTGCCGCAGTAAGCATATAAATTTAAGGTTTGTGGAGAAGCCAGATTTGCCGCACCCATTCCAATTGGGTCAACCTGCGTGAATCTACCTTGCTTTGAATCATATGTTCGATTAACCGCATAATCAAGACCTGTCCGTGCGCTTCGGTCGTAAGAGGTAAATCGTTTGTTGGTTGAAGTTGTTGATTCGGCATTTAACGCTGTTCCAAATGGCAATGTCGTTTGTTCATAAGAGCTACCTGTTGCCTGATTCGTAATCGTTCTTGTTCCCAATCTATCAGGATGATTGAACTCCGTGGATTCGCCGCCCGTGCCGTTCGGCGTAATGGTCGAGAGCATACTGTCGCCTAAATAGACATAACTCTTTGTCCATGTCGGCACATTTACGCCATATTCCGTGTATTCCGAAAGAACCGTTCCGCCGTTTGAAACGTAAATCGTCGCCAGATACGTTATCAAATCGTAAGCTATCAATCGGGCATTGCTTGCTCCGTATTGAAAACTCTGCAACGGCGTTCCGTCATCTCGTCTGACGACTACAAGACGATTCGCCGAATCATATTCAAACCTGAGCCACGTTACGCCGTCTTTGGATAAGGCGCATGCTTGATTTTACTCCTTCATTGTATTTAAAACCTACAGGTGTAATCCAAATCCCGCAGTATTCATTTTATCCACTGCTTAGAATTTACAGACTTATCAACAGATTCCTCTAGTTTGTATAATATATTCAAATCTCTGTTTACAGCTTCGCTCGGATTTGTGGTTTCAACACAACCGTGATAGTGACTTACCCTTTTCACGATTTTCCCATCAGAGTATGATATAAAGACAAAGGGGGAATCCGAGAGAACGGGGTTGGAACAATTTTCTCCCCGAACGTATTTGTCTTTAAGTTTGAAAAACTGCGAGTTTTCGAATAAATGAATCAATTGTTCCAATTGAGATCTATCCAGCTTACTCTCAACCAAGCCTTTCGTCTTAACATTTTTCTCTCCTTCAAAGACAACTTTCCCCGTGTCATAGATTGAAATCTTGTAAACTGGACATTGACCGAAGCACTCACCAAACCGTCTATCCAAAACAATGATGGGTTGCTCCAGTTGAAAGGAATTGTTACCTTTTGCTTCGGTGTCTTCGAGCAATGGTCCAGATACACTTGTAGAATTTGAGGCGCATGCCTGCAGGAATAAGATGATAAATACTAGTATAAACTTAAACATTGTTCTTTCTCCTCATTGAATCAAAAGCACTTCTTACTAATTGTGGAATTGAAATCCTCGGGGCTTTCTGGGACATTTGAAATCGGCACTCCATTAGCGTCCACAGGATGTGTTATGCCGCTTACAACGTGCCTTAACTCGTGCAGAATGGTTACCTGCCGCGCCCTCGCAGCATCTCGCGGTCCGCTAGAATAACCACCGACTGTATCCAAAAAGAACTTATCACCCAAATAAATCTTGCCATTGGCTCCTGCACCTTCGGTTCCCCTTGCTACGCCTCCACCACCACCAATCTTCTCGTTATGTGTTACTTCTCGTCTTTTTTGTATTTTTTCTAAAATGTCTTTAGCATCTAATCCCGAAGTACCTTCAATATATTTTTTACAAGCACCTTTGAGCCTCGCCAAAGCACCTGCGACTGCATTGTCTGTTATAATCTGAACTTGACTCCTCTCCGATCTTTTCCTTCTCTTTTTATCTTTGGTCTGAGCCAAGATATTCGCCACCGCTCCGACTCCACTCAGCACTCCAAACCAACTTGGATCGCGTTCTGAATCACCACTGACGAACGTATTTCCAATTTTTCCGGCTATCACGCTTCCAAAACCTGCTGCTATCGCTATTAGTCCAAATATCAAACCGGCTTTTTTGAAGCCAAGCGCATTGAGAACCTGCGATGCCGCATTTGCTCCGGCACTAATTGCTGAAAGTATTCCAACCAGGGTTGCCGGAACCGCCACGATTGTCAGCACGGCGACTACGACGGCAATGGCAATCAAAACCCATTTGAATAGCTTCTTGAAAAATCCCCAAAACAATCCGCTTGGGTCGGTGTGATTTATCGGGTCATTGCCGCAATAAGCGTAAAGATTCAATGTTTGCGGTGAGCCAAGACTTGACGCACCTATCCCAATCGGGTCAACAGAGGTGAATCTACCCTGCTTGGAATCGTATGTTCGGTTGACCGCATAATCCAAGCCGGTTCTCGCGCTTCTGTCGTAGGAGGTGAATCGCTTGCTCGTTGAAGTTGTGGACTCGGCATTTAAGGCTGTGCCGAACGGCAATGTGGTTTGTTCATAAGAGCTACCTGTTGCCTGATTCGTAATCGTTCTTGTTCCTAATCTGTCTGGATGATTGAACTCCGTGGATTCGCCGCCCGTGCCGTTTGGTGTAATTGTCGAGAGTTGACTATCTCCGAGATAAACATAACTCTTTGTCCACGTCGGCACGGCTGATGTGTATTCGTGATACTCCGAAAGAGTTGTCCCGCCTAAATTCGCATAAAGAATAGACTCGCCTGAAATGTAATCATAGTTCATCAGCCGTCCGTTTGACGGGCTGTATTGAAATGCCTGCAAATAAGTTCCGTCATCTCGTTTGACAATGCTCAAGCGATTTGCCGAATCATATTCCATTCTCAGCCAACTTCCGTCTTCAGCTAAAGCACGGGTTTGATTGCCTGCTACATCGTATTCAAAACCTGCCGTCGTGATGCGGTTTGAGGTTGCGTTATAGGTCAGATTGGCAATACCATCTCTTGGAATCGTCGTATTATCCGCCGCCACGCCCGAAGCCGTTACCGATGTGCGATTGCCGTAGCGGTCATAACTATATTGCTGCTGCCACAGATTGCCGCCGTTGCCGCCTTTGGCTTTCGTCAAACGTCCCAAAGCGTCGTATTCATATTCACGATTCTTGTTATTGTCGAGATTGTTGATGATTTTCGAAAGATGTCCCGTTTTACCATTCAAGTTACCGACGCTGTTGTTTCGCTGGTAGTCGTAGCTCAAATCCAGCAGAGTCTGCCCACTTCTCTGCACTTTCTGATTTGTAAGCAGTCCCGTCTGCGGGTCAAAGGTGTAATCTTCATTAACCTGATTTGCTCCCGCCACTCCGATATTTATCGAAGTCGTCTGGTCTGATGCGTTATAGACAATATCTGCGGCTTGCTGCTGCCCGTCAACCTTCAAAGATGTCAAACGGCTGGCGACATCAAAGGTGTGCTGAACTACTTTGCGCGGACTGCCCGCCGAGCCGTATTGCGCCGGATAGCGAACATCCGTTACTCGATTGAGCGTGTCATACAAATAACTGGTCGTCATCGGATAACTCTCACGAGAAGCCACAGTTTGCGTGTAATCGCTGACTCTGCCTTCCGCGTCATAACTGTATTCTTCTTTGACCAGTCCGGGAGATTCTATCTTTTTGATACGTTCCTTGTCGCCCGTCGGCATATATTCATACGTTACGTTAAAGGCGGCGTTGATTGGCAGATTCGGCTCTCTCGGTCCTGACGAATCGTAAATTACTGCCTGCAAACGATTGAGCGCATCTTCCGCGCCATTGGCAAGATTGTAATAAGCAAAGTTTGTTTTAACGCCTCTTGCATCGGTTCTCTGTGTCAAATTTGAGCGCGTGTCGTAAATAAAAGCCTCGCTCCACTGTGCGCCCGTTTGTCCCGCGCCGACAAATGCGCCCGCCTCGTTCAAAGTAGCGGTTTGCTCGGCAAGTTTTTGGCGCGTCAATCTGCCCAAACTGTCGTATTTGAAGCGGCGTTGCTGAACGCCCTGTTCGGTTTCGACAAGCCTGCCAACTGTATCGTAATTGTATTTTGTTACCAGACTGCCCGCCGCCAAAACCGAGCCGTTAGCATTCGGATTCGGCTCGACGACTTCCGCCAATCTGCCTTGCTGGTCATAACGTCCCCAACGCTCTCGTCCCCAAGCATCCGCTACCCGCATTGTATTGCCGGGCAGATTCGAGGCTGAATCGGGACGCTGTGTTTCATTATAAAATGCCTGCGAAAAATTTCCGTCAGGTTCAATAACCTTAGTTGTTCTGCCCTGCGTGTCGTAAATCGTCTCAGTCCACTGCACCGCGTCGCCCGCTCTAAAGGGGCGCGACTGCTTCCAAACCTGTCCGAGTTTGTTGTATCTGGTTTCGACAATATCCCAGATATTGTTTGCGCCGAGTGCTTCTTCACGCTTTACCTGTCCCAAGCCGTTCAGATATTTTATGCTCTTTCCGGCAAGATTTCCTCCGGCTTCGTGAACTTCTTCCGTTACGGTCATCGCCGCGTCGTCATAAAAATTAGCTGTGTAAGCTCCGGTCGAAGAAGAGGAAATGGTCGGGCGCAGCGTGTAGGAATCATACTGCGCGTTGGAAACATTCCCGTTTGCGTCGGTTGCCTGCGTAACCAAGCCGGTTTCAAATGCGTAAACCGCGCTCGTCGTTACTCTGTCAGGAGAATTCGGATCGCTTGAGCCGCGCGTCCGCGATTCGGGATAAGCATACTGCGTCGCGCTCGTATATTGGAAACTCATCTGCTGGCAGCACGAAGTCGTCGCCGTAACCATATTGCCCGTAATGTCGTAACTTCTTGTTTCGCTTATCTCTCCCGTGTGATTTTGAGCATCCGTATAGTTTTTAACTTTTGTTACATTTCCCCTTGCCGCGGTGCTTGGGTCATATGCGTTGACTTGCTCATATTCAATACACCATTGGCAAGGGCTTAGCGTAGGCTCATCACAACTAGGGTCTTCCTCCCAAAGAAGACAGGTGTCGCCGTCTCTCGTTTCGGTTGTGTAAGGGTCGTAAGTATAATCGTGTTGAATAACGCCGGGAGTATTTGCAAGCGGCTGGCTTTGATAATTGTCATACTCATATTCCGTCCACGAGGCTTTTGTTCCGTCTGGATTTTCAACTCCCTTCGCCGTTACTAAATTAAAATGGTGTCTGGCAATATAAGACGGGCTGTTTTCATATTGAGCAACACTGCACCGCATTTTAACTCCCGCATTATCATAATCGCACGAGCGCGTAACTTGATTGAACCTGCCGCCCGTATAATCATATTCGGTTGTAACTTTTTGATTGTTTTCATCGTCGAAAACTTCCGTTCTTGACGGACGCGGCGACTCATATTCACCCTGCGCCCAGGTTACGACGGAATGGCTGGCTAATTTGAATGTTCCGGTAATATTCGGAATAGTTATTCCATTAGCATCCGGCACGTAAGTTTCATCCTGATAAACAAGCCCGTCCTTATATTTATCGGGATGGGTGTCGGCAAGCGAACTGTAGTTATAGGCATATTGTCTGCTGACCGCTCCGTTCGGCTGCATAATGGTCGTTACCCGCGGCACAGCATTCTGTTGAAGATTGTAAGTGGTAACGGCGGAAGCGTCATCCATCCCGTCCCAACTTTCCGTTAAAATCTCGTATGTCGGAGCATCTGACAGATTTATGCCGTTTGTTCTTCCTGCGTCGTTAGCGGTTGTCAACGGATAATTATAAACGGCTTGTTTGGTCATTTGTCCGGCAGTAATAATTCCTTGCTCTTCGGCACTTGACTGCCAATTCATCCCGCGCTGCTCTTGAACTTTCGTGAGCATTCCGTAAGTTGAGTAATACGAGGAATAATCAGACGAATTAGGGTCTGCGCCGCCAAACCAATAGCCGGTTCTCGTCGCCGGATAATAAACGGCATCCAAAACCCACGGCGCGTTGTCTCTGACGACTACGCCCGTGCCGTAAGCAAAAGAATAGTTTAGCGGCAGCTGCCGGTAATGAAACCGCACCAATGTTCGAGTGCGTCGTCCTCCTTCAAATCCGAGTGTTCGCGGAGCGGTAACATTTAACAAATGTCCGGCTGAATCATAGTTGAAGAAAATAATCCGTCCCATCGTGTCGCTAACGGTTTCGATATTCGGACCTTGATTGTTTTTATAAGTAATGTTGATGTAATTGCCGTTAGCATCGGTAATTCTTGTCGGATAAACGGCTCCGTTGCCCGAAGCACCGTATAAAATGCTAGTTCCGTTGGGCATATTGACGTTAGCCGTAGAGATACCGGAACTCAGCCTCGTGCTGTTATAGTCAATAAAAGTTCCGTCGCTCGTGTGTCCGCTAAAATATGAACCGGTTACCGAACCGGTAAAGCCGTGTCTTGTTCCGTCGGCATCCACAATCATACTGCCGCCGTTCGCTCCCAAATCCATCACTTTGCCGAAGCCGAGCGACCAGCCCGGAGAAGGAAAGCCGCGGTCAATATCGTAAGTCAACTGCGAGCCTGATTTGTTCCACAGCCGCGAGTTGTAATTCAAGTTCAAAGCCAAATCAATTCCGCGCCCCGGCAGAGAAATTACCGGAGCCGAGAGTTGAAAATTTCCGCTTCCCGCGCCGTCGTCGGCAGGATGCCCGGGCGGGTTGCCGGGATTGTTGCCCGGGTCATCAAATGATTGCCAGTTTCCGTCATTCCAACCGCCGTCTTCCGGCAAGTTCAGTTCGGGCGACGAGCCGCTTTCCGTTTCCTTACCGGAATCTTTTGTATTTGATTCGTCGTTATCTTTTTCCTTAACGCTATCGGATGAACGAGAAGAAATAGTGCGGCTTTCCGATGATTTTAAATTCGATTGCGGGGAATTTCCTGTCGTTGACGGATTAACTGTAACTGTTGCCTGCGCCGTTTGATTAGCCCTTTTCACCGTTATGGTAAATGTTCCGGGAATCCGCGCCTTAAAGCGGCTGTCAAGAAGCGGGCGGGCGGCGCGTCCGCGTCCGGTATCGGAAACCTTCCATTTAAAATCAAGCCCGCTAAGCGGTTCATTTTGTGCGTCGTATCCGATTGCTGAAAAAATGACTTGCTCGCCTTGATTAACGGTAACCGAGCCGGGCAGAATCTGAATTCTGGCAACAGATGGATTTTGATTGGAACTGCCGGCTGAGAGAAACGCTCCGGCAAACCAGCCGGGAAAATTAACTGCCCAATCACCGGAAAAGAATCCGAATCTGACATCTTGGGTAAAATTATTTACCGCGCCGACGATTGTTTGCGGTGCTGCCGGAACTGATACCGACAGTAAGTTGAAACACAAAACAAAACAGAGAATCCGTGTTATTCGGTGATGTTTATAGATTTGAACGGCTGTTTTTTTTGTCTTGGAAATTGACTTTCTTGAACGCATGATTTTTGGTACCTTCGCAAACAAAATATACATACCATACGAAATTGATAGAACAATCGCAAAGAATTTTTCTATTTATTTCTATATTGCAATTGAAAAGTAACAAAACAGTTATATAAATGCAGCTTGTCGCTTCAATAATTAGCAAAATAACTCTGGTTATCTCAAAAGTTTTAATTTCTAGAAAAAAATCTACGCGAATGTTTATTTTTTCTCTGTATTTCTGAGTAAAAAACTATATCGGAAAGTTATCCATTGTAGTTTTTCAATAAAATACTGTATCTTGTGTCTTTGCTGCATATTTAGCGGAGCTGTAATTTATGCACAATTTTATTGATACGTTTTGAAGCGGAAAAGAATTATCCACAAGGTTGGTAACGAGCGGTTTGCGAAAATCTATAAAATTTATACTACTGTTTTTATTTGCTGTTTTTATTTTTTGGTTTTTCGGGCGAAATCTCGATTGGCAGGAAGTCAGCCAAAGTTTGCGAAAGGCAGACGCTTTTTATTTAATTCTGGCGGTTTTGATAATCTGTCTGGGTTATTTGCTGCGGGCGATTCGCTGGAAGGTTTTGCTTGAGCCGATAACCGAAACTTCGCTCAAAGAACTTTTTGCAACGACGACGGTTGGGTTCGCGGCGATTTTTCTGGTTGGGAGAATGGGCGAGATTGTGCGTCCGATGTGGCTGCCGATGCGCGACAAGCGTGTGCGCCCTTCGGCGGCACTGATAACTTTAGGCGTTGAACGGATTTTCGACCTTGCTGCGCTGGTCTGTTTTTTCGCCATCAATTTAATCTGGTTCACTGTTCCGGCAGGACGCGAAAACGAATTTGCTTATGTCAAATTTGTTGGTACTCTGATGTTGGTCGGCGTTTTCGTCGGTTTTTTGGGCTTATATTTTTACCAGAAACTTTCTGCTCGTTTTACCGCGTGGGCGGAGAAAGTTACCGACAAAAAGTTTGTTCCGCGCCGTGTCAGACGGGTTTTTATCAGTCTTTTGAAACAACTTGCCGCCTCCTTGCAGGTATTAAAAAATTGGCGTGAAATTGTCGCGGTTGTGTTTTGGACGATAATGCTTTGGCTGGCTATTGCCATCCCAACCTGGCTCGTTCTTCTGGCATTTGATTTGCCGCTCAGTTTCAGCGATTCGCTGTTTGTTATGGGTTGGGCGGCAATCGGTTCGCTCGTGCCGACACCGGGCGGCGCGGCAGGCGCGTTTCACGCGGCGACTGCTGGAGGCTTGGTATTTTTGAATGTCGCCCCAAACGACGCGGCGGCAACCTCGATTGCGATGCACCTTGTTTATTTCGCGCCTGCCGTCTTTTTCGGGATATACTATTTCTTGCACGGCGACATCAGCGTGGCGCGTTTTAAAAATTTACTTTCCAGCGAACACGCGACGGAGGAAATTGAACACGATGTTCAAGCAAAAATTCCAGATTCCAAATTCCAGATTCCAAATTTTTAGTTTCTGGTTTGGTGTTTTGAAAGTGAAAATTAAAACTCAAAAAATTAAATTTGGAATGTTGGAATCTGGAATTTGGAATTAAAAAGATATGCGATGTCCATTTTGCGGATTTTTAGAAGATAAGGTCGTAGATTCCAGAGAAGCCAAAGACGGCGATTCCATTCGCCGTCGGCGTGAGTGTCTGCAATGCAACAGGCGTTTCACGTCGTATGAGCGGATTGACGAAATTCCGTACATGGTCGTTAAAAAAGACGGCAAACGTGAAACCTTTGACCGCAATAAAATTTTGGCGGGCTTGCTCCGCGCTTGCGAAAAACGCCCGATTTCCGCTTCTCAACTCGAATCAACCGTAGATTTGGTCGAAAAATTCGTGCAGGATTCACCCGACCGCGAATGTCCGACCAGCGAACTCGGCAAAATTATTATGAAACGCCTCAAAGAACTTGATAAAGTGGCTTATGTCCGTTTTGCGTCCGTTTATCTCGAATTTGAAGACGTTTCCGAATTTATGACCGAACTTAAGTTTTTAGTGCGGGCGCGGGATAAATCAGCCAAAAGAAAGACAAAAGTAAAAAGACAAAAATAAGCCGCAGAATTATTGCTGCTTCCGGAAAATGATTTTACTTTTGCCTTTGTACTTTTTACTTTTGCTTTTTTTACCTGTTAATCTATCTTTATTATGTTGAAAACCAACCGAACTTTGTTTCTCTCTTTTTTTATTTTGTCCTTTTCCTTAACTGCTTTCGCGCAGAATAAATTTGAAGGCTATAATCTTTTTCTCGATGTGCCGGACACGCAGAAAGCTGCAACGTGCGCTCTGCGTTATTCAGCACCGACAACCGACATCACCATCACCGATTTAAACCGTTCAACGCCGATGAAAGTTTCATCGTGCGGTGATTCAACCGCGCGGGTAACCCAAAGCAATTCTTCAACGGCGGCGATGCGTGCCAGTTCAACCAACTATAAATGGTGTTTTAGCGGCGAAGATAAAAGATACAGAATCAGTTTCAAGGGCGATAATTATGTCGGTCAGGTAACTTACGATTGGATTGCCACGCCCGAAACGCCCGGCATTTACAATATTAAAGATTTTGGTGCGGTTGGCGACGGCACAACCGACAATACAACCGCCTTTAAAAGCGCAATGGCTTTTATCGCCTCGCGCAACGGCGGAACTTTGCAGATTCCCGAAGGCGATTTTGTTGTTGGTTCAACGGTTGCTTTGCCGTCCGGCATTATTATTCAGGGTATCAGCGGCATCACGACCGGCGCACCGACTAACAACGTCGTCAAGGAAAATCCCAGCCGAATCCGGCTTAAAGGCACAAACCGCGCTCTTTTCCGCATCGGCGAATGTGTAGAAAATGTGGCAATCAGGGATTTGGAACTTTACGGCTCAAGCAATGAAAATACTTCCGGTATCGAAGCGGTCGGCGCGTTTATGTCGTCGCAGAATTTTTATTTCGAGCGCGTCGTTTTTAATAATTTCAATCGCGGGTTTTATGCTCACGGCTTACCGATAACTACCTTTGCCTGGCAGTTTGACTACGTAAAATTTAACCATTGTCGTTTTGTTTATAACCGCGATGCCGGAATTTATTCGGACGTTATCAACTCCGATTGGAAAATCGAAGGAAGTATGTTTTTAAATCCAAAACGCACCCCGCAGCAAAATGCCAACTCAATGCACTTTGAACACGCGGGAGATATTTTGGTTTCAGATACTTACGGCGGCGGTTTTACAAACGCCATCGGTGGTATTTATCTTGACGTAACCGACAGCGCGGCTATAACGGTTATTAATTCTCAAAGCGAATCAATGACCGCCGCGCTGGTTTATAACGGCGCAATGCTGCCTGATGCCGGTGATTATTCATATCCGATAACGTTCGTCAACAACATTTTTGATGCTCCGATTATTTTCAAAGCCCGCCGCACATTTGTTTCAACCGGCAATCTTTACGGACCGAAAACATTTAGGGCTGATGACCGCTTGCGGGTTTATTCGACGGGCGACCGTTTTTGTTATGACGGTTACACTTTGGGTTGTCAAAATGCTATGTCGTCAAATAATTTTGATAAAGCGACGGTAGTGTTTATGACCGGACAGCCGGACGAAGGAATGGTTAAAGGTCGCTCGACATTTTTTGGCACGGACGTTCAATTCGGTGCGCCGGTGCAGATGCCTTCGCTTTTGCAAAACGCGCTTCCCGCCGGAAAACCAAACGGTTCAATGGTTTATTGTTCCAACTGCCGCCGCAGCACTACGCCGTGTCAAGCGGGCAGCAGCGGCGCACCGGCGATGGTCGTTGATAATCAGTGGAGCTGTTTATAGAAACTTCGGGCATTTAGCAGCCGACAATTGAACTTTACAGCTTTTCTGCTGCTTGCTGTAAATTTACTGTTCTCACAATCAAAAATCTCAAATAATCCGGCAGCAAAACCTCATATTTACCTGCGGTTTTATTCGAATCGGCAAAGTTAAACACATTCTTTGAACACATCGTTTGTCTGTTTTTGTAACACCTGTCAACTACATAGATTTCTCCAAAAATTGAATTGGAAATTTAAGACTGAAAATTATCAGGAAGTTACTTTTTTTTCAATGTCTTGCAAAGGTTTTGCAGGTTGCTAAACAGGCTGTTTACCTGTAAAATAATAATGTATTTAAATCGGGTGGACTTCCGAATTTTATCTTATTCACGCCCTTTTACAACAACTCAAAGAATAACGGAATTTCAGAAATTATTATTAAGGAAAAATAAATGGATTCAGTATTAGAACGCAATCAGGTAAATATCGAAGACGAGATGCGGCGGTCGTATCTCGATTATGCAATGTCGGTCATCATCGGACGCGCTCTGCCGGACGTGCGCGACGGCTTAAAACCCGTCCATCGCCGTGTGCTTTGGGCGATGCAGGAACTCGGCAATTATCACAACAAACCGTATAAAAAATCGGCGCGAGTCGTTGGAGACACGATTGGAAAATATCATCCGCACGGCGACACGGCGGTTTATGACACGATTGTCCGAATGGCGCAGGAATTTTCGATGCGTTATATGCTCGTTGATGGGCAGGGAAATTTCGGTTCGATTGACGGCGACAACGCAGCGGCGATGAGATATACGGAAATAAGAATGCAGAAATTCACTTCCGAAATCATGGCGGACATCGAAAAGGAAACGGTTGATTTTCAGCCGAACTACGATGAGTCGCTGAGCGAACCGGTCGTTTTGCCGACGCGCATACCAAACCTGCTGGTCAACGGTTCGGAAGGTATTGCTGTCGGGATGGCGACGAAAATTCCGCCGCATAATTTGACCGAGATTGTAACGGCGACGATTGAACTCATCAAAAATCCGAATATTACGATAGATAAACTTATCGAAATCGTGCCGGGACCGGATTTTCCGACGGGCGGATTTATTTACGGGCGCGAGGAAATTCACCGCGCTTATCGTGAAGGACGCGGGATTTTGCAGATGCGGGCGAAAGCCGCGATTGACCGCGTCGGGCGCGGCGGCTCGGAGCGCGATGCGGTGGTTGTTACGGAAATTCCGTATCAGTTAAATAAATCGCGCCTGATTGAGCGCATCGCCGAACTCGTCAATGAGAAAAAACTCGACGGCATTTCGGAAATCCGCGACGAATCAAACCGCGAAGGCATCCGCGTTGTTATTGAACTCAAACGCGATGCCGTGCCGCAAATTGTTCTCAACAAACTTTACAAACTAACGCAGCTGCAGATGTCTTTCGGCATTATCAGCATTGCGATTGTGGACGGACAGCCGCAGGTTCTTAATCTCAAACAGATGCTCGAAGCGTTTGTTGAATTCCGGCGCGAGGTTGTCCGCCGCCGCACCGAATTTGAACTGAGGAAAGCGAAAGCGCGGGCGCATATTTTGGAAGGTTTGAACAAAGCGATTGACGCGCTTGATTATATTATTCCGCTGATTCGTAATTCGCGTTCGATTGACGAAGCAAAAGCGTGGCTGACGGGAAATTTTGCGGCTCTAACGGAAGTTAAATCTTGGCGCGGCGCACCTGCCGACAAAACGCTCTCCGGCTTTTTGAAAGACCTTGAAAAAGTTGTCGGCGGTTTAGAATTCACCGACATTCAGGCGCAGGCGATTCTTGATTTGCAGCTTCGCCGTCTGTCGGCTTTGGAACGCCAAAAAATCATTGACGAACTCGAAGCGATTCTCAAATTCATCGGCGAACTCGAAAGCATTTTGGCAAACGAGCAGCTGCTTCGCCAAGTCATCGTTGATGAACTCAAAGAAGTCAGAAAAAACTTCGGCGATGAACGGAAAACAGTGATTGTTGATGCCGGAATTGAACTGAAAATCGAAGATTTGATTCCCGACGAAGAAGTGGCGATAACAGTTACGAAAGCCGGTTATATCAAGCGCACGCCGGTTTCGGCTTATTCGACACAAGGACGCGGCGGCAAAGGTCGTTTCGGCGCAAAGGCGAAAAATGAAGATTTTATTGACCATTTGTTCACTGCTTCGACGCATTCGTTTTTGATGATTTTCTCTGACGACGGACAGGTTTTCAAAATCAAAGTCCACGAAATTCCCGAAGCCGACACTGCGGCACGCGGCAAGGCTTTGGTGAATTTGATAAGCATTCCGTCAGAGCGCAAACTCGTCGAAGTTCTCGCTGTCAAGGATTTTACCGACGAAGTTTATGTAACGATGGTCACGAAAAAAGGGATTGTCAAAAAAACGTCTCTTTCGCTTTATCAAAACATCCGTGCCAACGGCATCAACGCCATTAACATTGACGATGACGACGAACTTCTGAGCGTTTTTGAAACCGACGGCACGAAGCAAATTTTTATTGCGACGCACGATGGAATGGCGATTCGATTCGATGAATCGGATGCGCGTCCGCTTGGCAGAGTCGCCCGCGGTGTTCGCGGTATCAAATTGCGAAAAGGCGATTATGTCGTTTCGGCTTGCGCCGTATCGAAAGAGGAAACTGAAAATATGCTTTCGGTTTCCGAACAAGGTTTCGGCAAACAAACCAAAGTCGGCACCTATCGTCTGCAAAATCGCGGCGGAGTTGGCGTGATAAATATGAAGGCGACAAAGAAAACGGGCAAAGTCGTCGCTGTCTTTCCGGTTGACCCGGACTCGGAAGTAATTATCATTACGCAGCAGGCGAAACTCATCCGCCTCGAAGCTGATAAAATCCGCAAAACCGGCAGAAGCGCGCAAGGCGTAACGCTGATTCGAATGAACGACGGCGATATGGTAACAAGCGCGTCGTTGTTAGATGTTTCGGAAGATGAAGAAATAATCGGCGAAGAAAGATGATTAAATATTCAAAAAAGAATAATTGAGCCGATAGAAATTTAATTATCTATCGGCTTTTTTATTCGCAGATTTTGCAACAAAATTCTTTCTTTGTGCGTGTGTTTGGTGTATTCTTTCCAAAAATCAGGAGAAATTCAAAATGAAAACCCGCTCAAATTTTTATATTCTTTCTGTTCTTCTTTTGTGTTTAGCTGTTAATGCAAATTCACAATCTGCTGGCAAATTACCGTCGACAAATCAAATGACTGCCGCCGCCAAACTGCGCGAACTTTATCAAAACCGCAACTACGAAGGCGGTTATGAACTCGGACAAAAATTAACCGGACAATTTCCCGAAAATCTCGAACTGCAAGCCTGGTTTATTGTGAATATGGCGCGAAACGATTCCTTTTTAAATAAAGAAGCTGTTAAAACAGCAAAAAAGTTAGTCGAAAACAATCGAGAAAACGCTTGGGCGCAGTTTGCCTTGGCAAATGCTTATATACGCAGCTTGCAGTATATTCAAAATCTGCAAAAAGATGATTTACAAATTAAAGAAGCAACTTCCGCCGCCGAAAAAGCGTTAAAACTCAACCCCGACGATGAAGATTTTATACTTCTTTTTGCTTCGTCGCTGCTAATTCAAAAAAAATATGATGAAATTTATGCCTTGTTGGATAAGAACTCATCGAAAATAAAAGACAAATCGCGCCTGCTGCTGATGAAAGCGGAAGTCTTATATCGGCAGTCGGTTGATGAAAAAAATGATGAAGGAAGGAAAAAACTCAGTTTTAAAAACTTTGCCAAAGCTCTTGAAATAAGTCCGAATTCGGTCAACACTAATTATGTCTACGGCGTTTATCTGACCTACGATAAACGCTTTGCCGAAGCCTATCCGCTTTTTAGAAAAGCTGCCGCGCTTTCGCCAAGTGTTTTGCATATCAGAAAAGATTTTTGGAAAACAATTCTGCAAGGTCAACCCGCCAAAACCGACGCGCAAAGAAAAAGTGAAGTTATTGCGGATATAAACGGTTTAATGCGTCTGCGTCCCGATTCGGCAAAGGTTTTGGAAACCGTTTCTGCCTTTTACGAAGAATCTGAAATGCCGGACGAGAAAAGCGAAGTTGACGCGCTTATTCTCAAAAACTTTTCGCAATCGGCGCAGGCGGAACGGATTTTGATATGGCAAATTAGAAGATTTGATTATTTTGGAGAAGACAAAAAGATTGACGAAAAAAAAAGAGCGCGGCTTGTGCGGATGATTAGAGATTTCATCAGCCGTCCGAATCATTTTAATAAAAATTATCTTGGCGAAGCCTACTCAAATCTTTTTTTTCAAATCAAAGATAATAAAAACACTTCAGACGCGGAACTTTTGCAGATTGCCGCTGAAGCGAGCAAATTAGAACAAATTCAGCTGGACAAAATATATTCGATGATTGTTGCGGCTTTGATTGACCGAAAGATGTTTCGGGAAGGCGAAAAATTTGTTAGCATCGGTTTTGAAAAAGTTAAAAGCGAAAGCGAGACGCAGCGCAGTTCCCTAAAAGATGAAAAAGAAATCAAGCAAAACTTGAATCAAATGAATTCGACTCTGCACAGTATAAATGGCTGGCTTTTTTTCAGAGAAGCGCGTCTTGATGAAGCCGAAAAAGAGCTTGAAACAGCCGTCGAACTTAACAATCAAGATTTAGCAACTTTTAATCGTTTGGGACAGATTTACGAAGCAAAAAATAAATTTGATAAAGCCGAAGATGCGTATATCAAAGGTTATTCGTCGCCTCCGTCATCAAATGAATTGAACTTAAAATCACTTAAATCCCTTTACGAAAAACGCGGCGGCAGTTCGGAAAATTTTGAAGCATATTTTGAGAAAGTCAAACTTGTTGAGCGTCAAATACGAAAGGAACGGATTCTTTCGGCAAAAATCAAAGACGCGAAAAATATATCGCCTTTTATTTTGAAAAATTTGGATGCCAAACCGATTTCGCTGGCAGATTTGAAAGGTAAAATCATTGTCATCAACGTTTGGGGAACTTGGTGCGCTCCATGTGTCAGGGAAATGCCTGAAATTCAGGCACTTCACAAAAAATATGTGAATGATAAAGATGTGGTGATTTTGACGATTAACAATGATGAGGATTTAGCGAAAGTGCAAAAATTTATGAACCAAAGAAAATTTAATTTCACTGTTTTGCGTGATGAAAATTATCTTGATAATGTCGAATTTCCCAGTTTTCCCCGAACTTGGTTTGTTGACCGCGAAGGGAAAATCACTTTTGACGTGGGCTTTAGTGATAAATTGGTTGAAGAATTCGGTTGGCGGATTGAAGAACTGAAAAAATGAAACGAAAAATGTTTTGCTTCGTTTGCCCGCGCAAAGTTATTCTAAAACAAAAAAAGGCGGTTCAGTTTAATCGGTAAATAGTGAAAAGTGAATGGTTAATAGTTTGTGCCGACAAAAGAGAAATTGTTAACTGTTCAATATCAACTATTCACTACTCTTGAGTTGAAAAGGTTAACTCACAAACCGGTTTTGTTTTCGTGTTATTCCGCGCTCATCGCTAAATTTTCCGTAACGCGCTCGATGTCTGCGCCAACTTTTTTGAGTTTTCTGACGATGTTTTCATAGCCGCGGTCAATGTGATAAACACGGTCAACAATCGTTTCGCCGCTCGCGCACAGCGCGGCAAGAACGAGTGAAGCCGAAGCGCGCAGATCGGAAGCCTGAACCGGCGCGCCCATTAAACGAGTTTTGCCGTGAACAACTGCCGTATTTCCTCCAATATGAATTTCCGCGCCCATTCTGATTAGTTCGGCGACGTGCATAAAACGGTTTTCAAAAATTGTTTCAACAACAGTTGATTTACCGCTCGCCTGCGTCATCAAAGCCATATATTGTGCCTGCATATCGGTCGGAAAAGCAGGATGCGGTTTGGTTGTTACATCTTTTGCTTTGAGAGGCGCGTCGCCGCATTTTACTAAAAGCGTATTTTCATCAATTTCCGTAATCTCAACTTGGGCTTCGCGTAATTTTTTAATAACCGCGACGAGATGCTTCGGCTGGCATTTGGAGATTTCCAATTCTCCTCCGGTAATTGCGGCAGCAACGATAAAAGTTCCGGTTTCGATGCGGTCGGGAATAATCGAATGCTCCGCGCCGTGTAAACCTTCAACGCCGTCAATGATAATTGTTTCCGTTCCCGCACCTTGGACTTTCGCACCCATTTTGTTTAATAATTCGGCTAAATCTCCAATTTCCGGCTCACGCGCCGCATTGTGAATCGTCGTTTTGCCCTTCGCCAAAACCGCCGCCATCATTACGTTTTCCGTTCCGGTAACGCTGACTTTTTCAAAAAATGTTTCCGCGCCGATAAGTCTGCCTTTCGGCGTACGCGCCACGACATTGCCAGCTTCGAGGGAAACTTTCGCGCCGAGTTGTTCAAAGGCTTTCAGATGCAGATCAATCGGACGAGTTCCGATGGCGCAGCCGCCGGGCAGAGAAACCTTTGCTTGCCCGAAACGCCCAAGAAGAGGTCCGAGTGCCAAAACGCTCGCCCGCATTGTTTTGACTAATTCGTAAGGTGCTTCAAAAACTTCGATATTTTCTGCTTTGACTTTGTGTGTGTGGAGTTCCGGCGTTAAAACCGTCGCGCCCAAATCTTCCAATAACCGACGCTGTGTAATTAAATCTTTGACATACGGAACATTATGCAAAGTAACAGTTTCAGGCGTTAAAATCGTCGCCGCCAGACACGGCAAAGCGGAGTTTTTCGCGCCGCTTATTTCAACTTTTCCAATTAGCGAATTTCCGCCTTGAATCAAAAATTTATCCATAAAATTAACCGTTGACTATGCCAGTTACAACTTATCCTTATATAAAGTAATTGAAAACTTTATCACGACTTACGAGAGAATAAAAAACTAAACCTGTGATTGTTCGTCAATCACAGGTTTAGTTTTTTATCTTTTCCAAGCGTCGTTATGGCATTAAAACGATTTTGCGCCAATCGTTTTTCTCGGTGTTGAATTTGTCATATCCCATCGGTGCTTCGCTCAAATTAAGGCGATGCGAAATAACAAACGACGGGTCAATTTTTCCTTCTTCAATTGCGGAAAGAAGTTTCGGCATATATTTCTGCATATGCGTTTGTCCCATTTTGAAGGTTAAGCCTTTGTTAAAAGCCGCGCCGATTGGAAACTTATCCATAAATCCGCCGTATGCGCCGGGAATCGAAACGGTTCCGCCTTTGCGGACACAGAAGATTGCTTGCCGGAGCGCGTGCGGTCGGTCGGTCGCCAAAAATACCGCAGCTTTAACGCGGTCGAGAATTGCGTCAGGCGTAGTGCCGTGCGATTCTAGTCCGACTGCGTCAATACATGAATCAGGTCCGCGTCCGCCCGTTAAATCTTTTAATTTGTCGTGAACTTCCGTGTCGTCGAAATTTATCGTTTCGACATTTTCGTTGTTAGCTTTGGCAAAATCGAGACGGTCTTGATAGTGGTCAATCAGAACGACTTTTTCCGCGCCGAGCATAAATGCCGATTTAGTTGCAAATTGCCCGACCGGACCCGCGCCCCAAATTGCTACCGTGTCGCCTTCCTGAATATTGCAGTTTTCCGCCGCCATAAACCCGGTCGGAAAAATATCGGAAAGAAACAAAACCTTTTCGTCTTCAATCGAATCGGGAACTTTTATCGGTCCGACATCGGCAAACGGAACTCGCGCATATTCGGCTTGTCCGCCCGCAAATCCGCCCATTAAATGCGAAAAACCGAAAAGTCCCGAACCAGCAAAACCATAAGCCGTTTCCTGTCCTTCGGGTTTCGGGTTTGAGTTATCGCAAACCGAATACATTTCGTGCTGGCAGAAAAAACAATTTCCGCACGCAATTGTGAACGGCACGACTACTTTATCGCCCTGCTTTAAATTAGAAACTTCGCTGCCGGTTTCGACGACTTCGCCCATAAATTCGTGTCCGAGAATATCGCCTTCCATCATTGTCGGAATGTAACCGTTGTAAAGATGCAAATCCGAGCCGCAAATTGCCGTCCTTGTTATTTTGATAATCGCGTCGCGCTCGTTTAAAATTTTCGGGTCAGGCACATTCAGCACCTGCACATCTTCTTTTCCCATCCAACATACTGCTTTCATTTTATAGTTCTCCCTAGTAATATTTTTTCACTATTTTTCACTATATGATAGATGTATTGACAAATTAGGTTAGATTCTGAAAATAATCCGCCCGACTCGGCACACTGTTCATTGTTCACTATTCACTGTTTTTTCAAAGGATTCCTATTCATTAGTGAATAGTGAACAATGAACAGTGAACAGCGAGTAAAACGCACTGACCGGCTAACTTTTAATTTGTCAAAACAGATAGAGGCTAGAGGTTAGATTTTACTGACAGCTAACCTCTACTCCTATGCTGAAGCCTTCTTCGCTTGCGGCTCGCGTCCTGAAGTTTGACCTTCGACGGTAATAATCTCGCCGGATTCCATCAAACTTTTGAAACGATATAAATCACCGTAAACTTGCTGGCTCGGTTCTTCGCCGAAAAGTTTGGCGATTATTGCGCCGAGTTCTCCGGCTGGCGACTCGTAAGTTAGAAGGACGCGCACTTCCGTGCCGCGTGTTGAAGTCGGATTGAATTCGACTACGCCGGAATTCGGAATGTCCGAGCCTTCGACCGATTTCCAACCGATGCGCTGGTTTTCCTGTTCGCTGGTGATTTCCGCGTTCCATTCGACCGTCGTTCCGAGCGGTGCTTTCGCCTTCCAGAACGAAGTTTTCTCGCCCGTTACGGTAACCGATTCGAGATGCGACATAAACTTCGGCAAATTTTCAAAATTGCGCCAAAATTGGTAAAGCTCCGCCGGCGATTTGTTTATCGTTACGGCTTTGGTAACGTGAATTTTGCCGGAAACCCAACTGTTGTCAAACGGAGATTTCGGATTTGTTGATTTATCGTTGCTGTCAATTCCAAGCGCGTCATAAACCTGACAATGTCCGGTTGCTCCGCGCAAAGCCAAACCGCCGCCTAAAATCGAAAGCATTACGCCCAATGTATCGCCGCGTTTCAGACCGTAAGTCAGTAGTGCGCCACCGCCGACTGCCGACACAACTCTTTCACTTGTTCCAATGTTTGTTTGCGTGTTGGTTAAAATATTTGCTAATGATTTTTCTTGATTTTTACTTTTCATAAAATTACTCCTTCCCTTGTTCGTTTAAGTTAATTGTTCATTCGGCTTGAGTTCATTATTTTGATAAGACTCCTTATCAATCAAAGCCGTTAAAAACGAAGGCGAGATAAAAGACGTGCTGTCTTTGCCGAGCGCGTGTTTTTCGCCGATTCCGCCTTTTGAAGGCAAAACTTTATTGACCAAGCCGGAAATTTCCGCGACTAATTCGGGAAACAGCGCGTTCATTTTTGCCGCGAGTTCGGCTTGAATTGAAATAATTGCTTCCGCATCGCCGTTGCGACACGCTTCGACAATTTGTTTCGCCGCGCTTTCCGCGCTGATTGAACTGACAGGCAAAGCATTTCCAATGCTGAACCACGCAAATTCCATTTCATTTTTTCCTTTGAAGAGAGCGTTAAGGTGGCTTCCGGTTCTCATCAAACCCGGACAAACGGTTGTAACTTGAATGTTATCTTTCGCAAGTTCGACGCGCATCGCACCGGAAAGACCGACAAGCGCAAATTTACTCGCGCAATACGGCGCAAGATGCGGAACGCTCACTTTCCCGCCGATTGAGGAAATATTAACAATGCGACCTTCGCCCTTTCCGCACATCTTCGGAATAACCGCGCTCATTGTGTAATACGGTCCCCAAAAATGCACATTCATCGCATCTTCAAAATCTTCTTTTGTTTGAACTTCCAAAGGTCCAACTTGAATAACTCCGGCATTATTTATCAAAACATCAATCTGTCCGTAATAATTGCAGACTTGTTCAACCATCTGATTAACTTCGTTTTGATTTCGGACATCGCAAACAATATCTAAAACCTTTGCGCCGCGGCTTTCCAGATCTTTTTTGGCACGATCTAATTCCGCGCCGTCCCGCGCACAGATAGCGATTCTTGCGCCTTCACGTGCAAAAGTTCGCGCTAAAACCAATCCGAGTCCGCGCGAACTACCTGTAATTAAAACTGTTTTGTCTTGAAAACTGTATTTTTGACGCGGTTTTCCCCAAACCGTATAAGCTGTAACTGCGCCAACTCCGACTGCTGCCGCCAGCCACCAAGCGTTCCTTTTTTTATCTTCCACCTTTTAAAACTCCTTTGCCTTTATTGGTTGATAAAGCAAGTAAAGTGCCACGCGGAGATTAAATAAATGAACGCTTTAGATAGTTTGAAAGCAACCGTGATAAAATTCAAAATATGGCTGAAAGTTTATTCGTGCCAAAAACCGCTGACCGCCGAGTGATTTATGATGAGATTACGCCGCAAATTGCGGCTCTGGTTGAAGGCGAAGCCGATTTGATTGCAAATCTGGCAAACATTACGGCAGTTTTGAAGGAAGCATTCGGATTTTTTTGGGTCGGATTTTATCTTAAAAAAGGAAATCAACTTGTTTTGAGCGCGTTTCAAGGCTCAATCGCCTGCACGCGAATTGATTTTGACAAAGGCGTTTGCGGGCATTGTTACACGACAAAGCAAACCGTGATTGTGCGAGATGTCGAAGAATTTGACGGACACATCGCATGCAGTTTGCTGGCAAAATCGGAAATCGTTTTACCGATTTCCGATAAATCGGGCGAGATTTTCGGCGTGTTGGATGTTGACAGCGATAAACTTGATGATTTTAACGAAACTGATGCAAATGGTTTGGAGAAAGTGGTGAAAATTGTTGAAAGGTTAATTTGAGCCAAACTTTCCCTCAATTATTATTGTTAGTAACTCTGAATTACATACACAAAACAGAACTTGTGCAGTTGAAATCGAAATTGAATGATTTAGCGGCATTTAATTGATAAATAGTTAATAGTTAAAAGCGAATAGTGAAAAGTTACAACCAAAACTATTAACTTTTAACTGTTCACTTTTAACTATCTAACAGAGAAAAAAAATTCTAATCTTCTCTGTTCAACTGCGTAAGTTCCAACAAAACTTAAAAATTAAACTGTGCCAAAATATCCGAGGAATCCGCGTCGAAAAGCAAAAACCGTGTTTGGATGAGTTATTTGCCGCGCTATTATTTTCAACTTTAATAATCGGTAATTTGGATTATACTAAATTTTATGGAGCCGTTAGCCAATAAAATCAGACCGCAGATGCTCGGCGAATTTGTCGGGCAAAAACATCTGGTCGGCGCAGACAAACCGCTTCGCTTGGCGATTGAACAAAAACATATATTTTCGTTTGTGTTGTGGGGAATGCCCGGAGTCGGCAAAACAACTCTGGCGCGGATTTATGCGAATGCAATCGGCGCGGATTTACACGAACTTTCGGCAGTTTCCGCCGGAAAAGACGATATTCGCAAAATCATCAAAGAGCCGCGACAAGAGAATCGCCCGCGCATTCTGTTTCTTGATGAAATTCACCGATTTAATAAAGCACAGCAAGATTTTCTTCTGCCGTTTGTTGAAAACGGCGAGCTTATTTTAATCGGCGCGACGACGGAAAATCCGAGTTTTGAAATTATTCCCGCGCTGCTTTCGCGTCTGCGCGTGTTTGTTTTGGAAGAACTTTCGGCGGAAGAAATGTCCGAAATTATTGAGCGAACCGATTATAAATTAGATAAAGAATCAAAAGATTGGCATATCCGAATGGCGAACGGCGATGCGCGGCAAGCCATCACGATGATTGAAAATACGGCGCGGCTTTATGACGGCAAAGTAACGGTTGAGACGCTGAGAAATACTCTGCAGTCAAAGTTTTTGCGCTACGATAAACAGGGCGACGAACATTTCAACGTCATCAGCGCGTTTATCAAAAGTATGCGAGCCAGCCAACCCGATGCCGCGCTTTATTATCTGGCGCGAATGGTTGCCTCCGGCGAAGACCCGAAATTTATAGCGCGGCGAATGGTGATTTTTGCTTCCGAAGATGTCGGATTGGCGCAGCCGACCGCGCTGGTTGTCGCAAACGCGGTTTTCCGCGCCGTTGAAACAATCGGACTTCCCGAATGCGGAATAAACTTAGCGCACGGTGTTGCTTATCTGTCGAACTGCAAAAAAGACAAAAGCGCGTATGAAGCATATAAAGCGGCACTTGAAGATGTTAAAAAATACGGAAATTTGCCTGTTCCGCTCAATCTTCGTAACGCGCCGACTGATTTGATGAAAGAACTCGGTTACGGCGCGGGTTACGAGCGATATACAACAGAAGATTTATTGCCGAAAAAGTTGAAAGGCAAAAGGTATTTGCCAAAACACAAGTGAAGTATTGATTGTTCAAGAAAAGTTATCACGCTTTTTAAAACTCTTAGGACTTTCTCAAAATGCAGAAAAAAGAGCAAAACTATAAACTGTTTACTATAAACTTTTAACTGATTTGTAAACAAAAATTTTTTTTATGAAAGATAGTTTATAGTGAATAACGGGCAGCTAATAGTTTGCTGTCAGAATCTTCGACGTTTGAGATAGTCCTAACTTTAATGAGTTTGCTCAAGAAGATTGTGGATTGCTGCAAATAACGACATATTAAACAAAATCTCCAAACCGATTCTGCAAAACCGCCGCCGTGCAAATTGCCGCCGTTTCCGCCCGCAAAATTCTGCCGCCGAAAGTTACGATTTGAAAGCCTTTTTCACGCGCCGCTTCGATTTCCGCGTCTTCCCACCCGCCTTCCGCGCCGATTACCGCAACGATTTTTTTATTGTCTTCTAAAGCAGGAAAACTTTCTCCGTCTTTTTCGGCGAACAAAATTTTTGTGCCGTCCGCCGCCGCAATAAATCTTTCAAAATCAATCGCCGTTTCAATCTGCATCAATTCGGCGCGTCCGCATTGTTTCGTCGCTTCGATGACGATTTTACGCCAGCGTTCCAACTTTTTTTCGCCGTCTTTGAGTTTCACATCGGCGCGTTTTGTGTTGAGCGGAATCAATCTTGTTACTCCTAATTCAACTGCTTTCTGCAAAACTAAATCGAACTTTTCACCTTTTAACAGCGCAACCGCCAACGTTAAATCCAAACTTGATTCGGTTGCTGTCGGCGAAACTTCTTTAATAATTTTTAATCGAGTTTCTTTTTTTGAAATGGTTTCAATCGCGCACAAAAATTCTTTGCCTGCGCCGTCGAAAACTTGAATCTTTTTACCTTCGCGCAGACGCAGAACGTCGCTTAAATGTCTTGTTTCTTCAAGTTCAAGCGTGATTTTTCCGGTGTTAAAATTTTCGGTT
>MWZA01000178.1 GCA_002050455.1 Acidobacteria bacterium 5-1
CATTAGGGTAAAAAAGGTAAAAATATAAAAATGAAGGCAAGATTTAACGAGATTAACTCAACCGAAAAATTAGACCAACTCTTTGAGCAATCAAACAAAGAGCCGGTTGCGCTTTTCAAACACAGTTTGACCTGTCCGATAAGTGCGGGTGTTTATCAGGAAATCGCCAACGCCGATGCCGATATAAATTTGATTATTATGCAAAATGCGCGGAACGTTTCCAACGCGCTTGCCGAAAAAACGGACATTCGCCACGAATCGCCGCAAGCGATTGTGATAAAAGACGGAAAACCTGTTTATCACGCTTCGCATTATGATATAACGGCAAATGATGTGGAAGAAAATTTGAAATCGAAATGATTGAACCGACACAAATCGTCGAAGAAAACGATTCCGAAATTTCAATAACTTGGTCGGACGGCAAAGAAACAAAATACAACGCCGCGCAATTGAGACGCGCGTGTCCGTGCGCGAGTTGTGTCAATGAGTGGACTGGCGAAAAAGTTTTAAAGGACGAAAGCGTCGCCGCCGATTTGGTATTTAAAAATGTCGGTATCGTCGGACGTTACGCGCTCAATTTCAGTTTTAGCGACGGACACGATACGGGCATCTTTAGTTTTAATTATTTAAGAGAACTCGGCACGGTTTAACGCGGTGTTTTCCTCTAAGCAAAAATTTTATTTCACAACCGCAAAAAGTTTGTGTATAGTTGTGCATAATATAAAGTTCATAATTATTTCTTGTAAATTTCTGCAATCTTATTAAATAAATTGAGCATCTGTCTTTTAGCTGAAGAACCTGCTTTTTAAAAGTGATTCTTTGATAAAAATATTTTTAACAGAGCTGGTAATAGATTGTGAAAATCGCAAAATTTCAAAAAGTCTGTGGAGGCAATATGTTGTTTAAATCCAAGTTTGTTCAAATCGTATTTCTTTTTTGTATAGTCTTGTCTATGTCTGTGCTGGCTTTTGGCGACACTATTCGGCTGAAAGACGGCAGAGTTATCAAAGGCAAAATTATTAGTTTCAACGGTGGAAAATTCACTGTTCTTTTTGATGACGGCACGCGCCAACGCCAGATGAGTTATTCCGCCGACGAAGTAGAATCAATTACTTTTGATGCGGATTCGATACCGACGGCAAATGTCGGAACATTAAATCAAACGTCTTCGGGCAGCTCCGATAAAACCAAAATCGGGAACGACACTATTATCACCGTCGGACAAAACAAAAATCCTGATAATACGCCGACTCCTTCGCCAAAAGCCACGCCGCCCGTCAATACCTCTGCGATAACTCCTGCGCCCATTACGTTAAACGTCAAAGTTCTGGCAGACAACACTTCAAATGGCTGGACAAATTCTGGTTGGGTAGCTCGCAAAGGGCAGAAAATTAAAATTACCGGCAGCGGTCGCGTGTCTTTAGGCAACGGACGTTTTACATCTCCGGGCGGTATTGCATCGCTGTCCGACAGCGGCAAACTGAAAAAAGACGAGCCGACCGGCGGTTTGATTGCCGTTATCGGCGACGACAATAACGATTTTATCTTCATCGGCGATTCGCTGGAATTTGTCGCCACCCGCGACGGCGCATTGTTTTTGGGCGTTAATGAAGGAAATCTGAATGATAATTCCGGCGCGTTTGACGTGAAAATTGAAATTGACCCGGAAACAAGTAATTAACTTGTAAAATTCAGGTATTATTTAATAGCGGAATCGGCGGAAAGATACTGCCTGCGACTTTTTTGCCAACCGCTTTTTTTCTATGTATGGCTTTTTTCGGTTAGTCGGAAAGTTTCAATTGATTTCTTCCAACTAAAAGACAACAATTGGTATCTAAAGAGAAAAAGATTTTAGCTGAGGTAAAATTTATGCAGACCTTTTCTTTATGCAGTTTTTCTAGATTATTCGTGGTGCTAACCGCATTTTTCTTAGCGTTTAATGCGGTAACATTCGCACAATCGCGTCAGCAAAAACCGTCAACGCCGGTCGGCGCGGGGAAGAAAAATCAGCGTCCCGTGCCGAAAACCGAAGAAGAACTTAAAAAGGAAGAGGAACGCCGTCGGCTTGAAGAAGAAGAAAAGAACGCCGTCGTTGATGACGAGGTTGTAAAAATCAAAACCAATATCGTTAATGTTGACACGGTAGTTTATAACAAAAAAACCGGACAAATTATAACGGGTTTGAAAAAGGAAAACTTTACCGTTTTTGAAAATGGAATTAAGCAGGAAATTTCGAATTTTGCTACGCCCGAAGCACCGATTACCGTTACACTTGTAGTTGATTACAGCAAATTGGCGGCAGCTTTAGGTTCTGCCGGAAATCGCGGCGGCTTTGAACCGGGAAAAATGGAAATGGTTCGTCCCGTGGCTTATTTTCTTTCCAAATTTATAAAGCCGCCCAATGATTACGCCTCAGTTATTGCTTTTGATATTCGCCCAACGCCGCTTACGGATTTTACTAACGACCCGCGCCGCATTAACGATGTAATTAATCTTTTGCTCAGAAACAGTCCGGCTTTTACCGACAGCAATTTGTTTGATGCTTTGAAATTATCGCTGGTCGGCGGCAAAGCCGATTCGGTTGTTTTGGAAAATACGAAAGAAGAAAAGATGGAATATGGCGGAATGGTCAGCGTCAATTCAAAACGCCGCGCCATAATTCTGGTTTCAACCGGAATTGACAGTATGAGCCGGATAAATTATGACGAAATACGTAAAATTATCCAAAAGACCGGAATTCCGATTTATATCATCGGCACAGGCGAAATGTTTCTTAAACTTTATGAAGACCGGCTCGGTGCAACCGATTCGATAACCGGTTTTCCCGGACGGCTGACTTTTCTGCAAGCCAAAAATACGCTGAATACTTTTGCCAAAGAATCCGGCGGATTTTATTATCCGGTAACTTTTGAAAGCGAACTGCCGAGTGTGCTGCAGTCAATCAATACTTTTATGCGAAATCAATACAGCATTGGTTACGATGCGGGCGAAAATCAGGAAGCAGGGAAAAAATACAAACTTGAAGTTAAGGTAGATGTCAACGGCGACGGTATTCCTGAAGATAAACAATACGTGGTTCAGCATCGTCCGTATTATTCCACTCCAAAAGAGAAAAAATAATTTGACGATGAAACTTAATGATCAAAAAGACAGGCGCAAAACTTGTCTTTTTTATTTTATGCGCCGTAAATTTTCAACTTAAATTCATCATTCGTTGTATAAACTTCAACTTTTTGTCCCGAAAAAAGGCGTGATTGGCGAAGCAGCATCGGCAAACCGCCGCGCGGCACATTTGTTCCGTATTCGCGTTTGGTAAAAATTGAAGCGATTTGCGGATTCAAACGCTGCGTAATGCCGTAGCGAATTGCTCTGGAAGCGGGCGGCACAAAACCGTTGGTGCGACGCGGATTGATAATTTCGATGGCGTTGTCGTAAATCAAAATACGAGTCGGAATATCGCGCAAAGCTAAATCGCGGTGAATCAGCGCATTTGCCACCGCTTCGCGCACAGAATAAAGATGATAACTGCTACGCGCTTGGATCGGCGCATTTTTATTTCCGGCTTTTTTTGGTTTTTCCCGCAACAAGTCGCAGTAACGCTGGATAAAACGCTGTGAAGATTCGTAAAGCGACAAAAGATTTCCGCTTAAAACAATTTTTTCGATAACCTGTGCATTGCCATTCTCTCCCGAATAACGCGCAAGCGTAACGCTTGTGTGCGGCAGAATTTCAGCAACCTTTTCGTTTTTTCCGAACAGCAGAACGGCGGCAACCGTCGGCATAAAATCGTCCGCATTGCCGATTGCCAAAAGTAAATCTTTTTTTAAGAAAGTGCTTGTCTGATACAAATCGTTGTTCAAAAAATCGTCGTCAAACGCGCCCGCAAAACTCCACAAAATCGTGTCGTCAAAATCGTTTTCGCCGACGTTCGGCAAAGGAATATTTTCATAGACGAGCGGGCGAATTTCGTCGAGCCAAACGGCTAATTCTTCGCGGGCAACTTCGCGCTTTTCCGCGCCGAAACGCAGATAAAATCTGCCGTCGCGCGTGCGATACGGACGGCGTTTGCCTTCGATGTCAAGCGCGACAATGCGCCTGCCGTTGTCAAAGGAAATACAATCGAGAAGCGGCAAAACCGGCGGAAAAATCTCTTCGCGGCAGATTCGCGCCAGTTCTTCCTGCACGCCTTCGGCGTTTCTAACGCCTTCGACGCGCAATTGGTCGCTCACGCCGAAAATCATCGTGCCGCCATCGGTATTGGCAAGCGCGACAATTCCTTTAGCAATTTTATCCGGATTTGAGAGTTTTACTTTGAGTTCGAGGTAAGTGTCTTCGCCACCGCGAATTAAGCGTAAGAGTTCGCTCCGCGAAGTCTGCGGCGCGGGTTGATTTGAAATATATTCTTGGAAAGAACGCTCGTTTAACGATTCAAACCGTTGGCTGTTACGAAATTTTCTACGCGGCATTCGTTTCGGCGTGTTATTTTTGTCAAGACGGAACACGCTCTCGTCCGCCCGAATGCGTTTTTTTAAAGACGCATTACTGGAATTTTCAATCAATTCTATTGAAACATTTCAAAACGGAAAAGTAAAAGATAGTGTAGAATAAGAAAATAAATTGGCACAGCACCGAAATTTTCGCAAACTTTTGGGGTTCTTTTAATTTCAGTGAAAAAATAACAAAGTGAAAACGGAAGTCATTACAGCTTACGTCGGTCTCGGCTCAAACTTAGGCGATCGGGCGGGCAATCTTTTGCTTGCCGTGCGCGGATTAATGGAAGCGAGTTTTGTCGTCTGCAAACTTTCCGCCATTTACGAAACCAAACCCGTCGGCGTAGAAAATCACGCGCCTTATCTGAATATGGTGGCGGAAATTCACCTGACCAGCATTTCGCCTTCGCAAATGATGGCGCGGATGCTGCGGATTGAATATCTGCTTGGACGACGCGATAAAAATATGAAAAAACCGCGCACGGTTGATATTGATTTGTTGTTTTACGGAGAAATTCAATATGATACGGAATTTTTGACGCTGCCGCACCCGCGACTGCACGAGCGGCGATTTGTTTTAGTTCCGCTGGCGGAAATTGCTCCGCATCTCGTCCATCCGGTCTTAAATAAAAACATTCAGGAAATTTTGCAAACGGTTAAAGACGATTCGCCGGTGAGGCGTTGGAATCCGAATTTGCGGCTTGCAGCTGAAGATATAGAAACATTAAGCTATCTGAAAAGCCGAACACAAGATGCTTAAATTACCAAACTCTATAATCCGCCATATTTATAATGGTTGTAGATTTTTTATTAAAGGGGTTTTAGATTAAGTGTCTAGAAAAGTTTTGAGTTCCAACTAAGAGTTAGCTCATTCTTTAGCCAAAGCCAACTAAAGTAGGAACTCAAAACGCGCCCGTAAATCCAATCTTAATTCGCTTTAGATCAATTTTAGTTCCTCAAACTTCAAACAACACAATACTAGGGGACAAAGCGATTTTATGATAAAATCAATTTTTGTCGAAAATTCGCCTTGTATTTAAAGTCAAGGTGAAATAACGGCATTTTTAATTTCACATGGCTGGAATAATTTCCCGTAAATTATCGAATTCTTTTGAGGGCGCACTGGCGGGCGGCGGCGACCCGGCGACTTCTCCGCTTTATGTTTTTGGACCTTTTTTGAAACTTATTGTTGTTGCCGGTGTCGCGCAGGTTACATTCGGCGCAACCGTTTGGCTGGCGGTTTTTACCGTCGTAATGGTTTCGGCGATGTATCGCCGAGTGATGACTTGGGTTACGGACGGAAGCGGCGGGAGCGGTCTGGCGGAAGAAGAATTCGGCAGTTGGGCGGTGAAAATCAACGCCGGAGTTACCGTTATTGAATACACGCTGACTTTTCTTGTCAGTATGGCGGCACTCGTAACGTTTATCGCCGACCGCTTTCCGACTTTGAATAATGCGATTTTGGGTTTTACTTACCGCACGTTTCTTGCCGTCGCATTGAGTTTTGTCACGGCTTGGCTCGTCAATCGCGGTCCAAAAATGGCGGCGCGTGCCTTTGGTCCGGCAACGGCGGCGATTTTGGCTTTGCTGTGGATTATGGTTTTCGCCACGATTTGGAAGACGGGTTTTCATCTGCCGGATTTTAATCTGCAAGCCTTTCATCCCGCTTATCTGAATTTTACTTTCGGTGGTTATGCGCGAATTTTGGCGTTAATGACGGGCATCGAAATTTTTGCCAATCTAGTTGCCGCTTATGACGGAACGCGGGCGGAAAGAAGCCGTAAAGCCTTTGGCAGTCTGCTAATTATTATGGGAACGACCTCAATCACGATGCTGATTGTCGGTCCCGCGATTTTCGCCCTTTCAGACCCGACCAACGAGCATGTTTCCGTTTTTACGCAAACGATGGACAAACTGCTTCCGGCATGGGCTTCATACGGCGGAACAATTATTGGTGTTGCCGTTTTGCTGTCGGCGTGCGCGGCGGCTGCACAGGGAATTCAAAATTTAGCTCTTGGTTTGCGGTATCGTCATTACGTTGCCGCCGATCTCGGACAGCGCAATAAATACGACGTTGCCGGAAAGCCGGTCTGGATGATGACAATTGCCATCGTGCTTTGTTTTCTTTTGTTCGGCACAAGTGAAGAAACTTATTTGGCATTATACGCGGCGGGCGTGTTTATCTTGCTGAGTATGACGGGCTGGGCGGCGTTCAAACGTCTATTGCGTGAGTTGCGGCAAAAATTTACGGGTTTAAAACTTGCCACTTTAAGCGGAACGGCAATCGCGTCTTTTCTAACTTCGGGCGCAACAATTATAATTTTTTACGAGCGGTTTTTTGAAGGCGCGTGGTCTTATTTTCTGATGGTTCCGGCACTTTATCTCCTTTTTAATTATTACCGCAACCGCCTTGGCGCGCCGTCTTCGGTTGAAGACCGGCTCGGTTCGATAATTTCCGAACAAATTTATCTGCCGGCGGTTTTGCAAACGACCGACACCAAACAAATTTTATTTAAGAAAGTTATCGTTCCGCTTGACGGTTCGAGCCTTGCCGAGCAGGTTTTGCCGACGGTACGCGCATTTGCCCGTTCTTACGATGCCAAAATCGAATTTATCGCCGTTCAAAATAAAGAGAAACAAAACGGTAAAAACATGGGTGAAGAACAAGCTGAATATCTGCAAATGGTTTCGTCGCTGCTCACAGCCGACAGACTGCAAGCGGATTTTCACCTTCGCAAAGGCGAAACCGCCGCCGAAATTGATCAATTTGCTTCTGAATCGAACGCTGATTTAATCGTGATGAGTACGCGCGGAAAATTTGAAGTCAATCAGCTTTTATCGGGCAGCATCGCGCAAAAGGTGATTGCCAAAACGCTGATACCGGTTCTGCTGATTCGCCCAACCAACGATTGGCGTAGTCGGCGTTCCATGTTTAAGCGCATTTTAGTTGCGCTTGACGGTTCGGAAGCGGCGGAAGCCGTTCTGCCTTATATTCGCGCCTTTGCTCAGCACTTTGACAGCCGCGTTTTATTGTTTTCCGTGCCAGAAGGCTCGGAATCGGAAACTTACAGCGAAAAAATCAAACATTATCTCGATGACATTGCTGCCACTTTGAAAGAAGAAGGATTTGATATTATAACTTTGGTAACGGGTTCGGGACCGGCACGAAGTATTTTGGCATTGAGTGAAGAGAAAAAAGTTGATTTGATTATGATGGCTTCGCACGGGCGCGGCGGTTTAGATAGGCAAAAGATAGTTATCGGAAGCGTTACAGAGCGCGTGATTCAAGGAACCCTTTGTCCGGTTTTTATAGTTCCGTTGACGCGAAGCCTTTAGCTCAAATTTCAGGAAATTGAAATAGAAGAAAAAATTTGCAAGAATACAAAATGGACAGGGATAAATCTTTTTTAATACCCTGTTCATTCTTGTCATCCCTGTAAAATTCTTGCTATTAAAGAATCGTTAATTTTTATAAATTTCAACAACCGGCTTGCCTTCGCTGTTGATATAAGCGCGATACATTCCTTCGGAATTAAACGAAATGCCGATATTGCCGAATCTGTCAATGGCGATAACGCCGCCGTCGCCGCCGAGTGTTTTAACTTTATTCATTTCCATATCAACCGCTTGCTGAATCGGCAAAGCGCGATATTCCATTAACGCAGAAATGTCCCGCGCTACACCTAAACGGATAAAATACTCGCCCCAACCGGTTGCGCTAGTGGCGCAGGTTTTATTGTCGGCATAAGTTCCTGCGCCAATAACGGGAGCATCGCCGACGCGCCCAAATTTTTTATTTGTCATTCCGCCGGTCGAAGTTCCCGCCGCTAAATTTCCGTCTTTATCAAGCGCAACCGCGCCGACTGTGCCAAATTTATTTTCGGCAAGTTTCTGAGTTTCGGTCATCATCTCAAGCAACCGGCTTTCGTTATTTAGATTTTGGACTTTGGGCTTTGGACTTTGGACCTCTTTTGATTTCTCTTTTTCTTCTTTGAGAATTTTTTGCAAAGAATCCCAACGCGGCTGAGTGAAAAAATACTTTTCGTCCACGAGTTCAATATTCTGTTCTTTGGCAAATTTTTCTGCGCCGTCGCCGACCATCATCACGTGCGGCGATTTTTCCATTACGGCACGCGCCAGTGTTATCGGATTTTTGATGTGATGAAGTCCGGCAACCGCGCCCGCCATCAAAGTTTTGCCGTCCATAATCGAAGCGTCGAGTTCGTTTTTGCCGTCGGCGGTAAAAACCGCGCCTTTTCCGGCGTTGAAAAGCGGCGAATCTTCCAAGATATTGATTGCCGTCTGCACTGCGTCCAATGAAGTTTTGCCGTTTTGCAATGCTCTATAACCTGCTAAAAGAGCTTCTTCGAGTTTGGCGCGATAGGCTTTTTCCTTTTCGGGCGACAAATCACCGCGCCGAATCACGCCCGCGCCGCCGTGAATGACAAAACCAAGACGCGGATTTTGCGGCGATTGCAGTTGTTTGATTTCGGGAAAACTTCCTTTTTGTGCGAAAGTCATCACCGGCAAAAATAAAAGGACGACGATTAAAAGAAATGATTGAATTTTTTTCATTTTGTTACTCCGGGAAAAAATTGAAAAGTTGAAAACAGATTATCACAAATAGCAAAAACCAATAAAAGTAAAAAGTAAAAAGTAAAAACGCAAAAAGTAAGAAAGTGTGAAATTTTCTTATTACTTTTTACCTTTTGCGGATGAATTTTTTACTTTTCAAACAGCTTCTTAGAAGTTGAAAGACTAGATTTTTCTTGCTTCGAGCCAAATTTTGGGGACGGAAAAAATTTTCTGCCGTTTGGATGTATGGGCGCGTTTGGTAAAAACATTATAATTTTGTTTCTTGATTTCGTCCAAGATTTTCGCGTAAAGCCGCGCGGCAAGTAAAATCGTAAAGCGCGTGTCTTTTTCGAGCAGGGAAATACCTTTTTCGGCTTCGGCATAATAATTTCTTGCTCTTTCTATTTCAAATTTCATCAATTCGACAAAGTTTTTATTAAGTTCACCAGCGAAAATCTGTTTTTCGGAAACACTGAACTTTTGTAAATCTTCCTGCGGCAGATAAATTCTATTCATCGCGGCATCTTCTTTGACATCACGCAAAATGTTCGTCAACTGCATCGCAATTCCGAGTGATTCGGCATATTTCAAAGTTTTTTTGTCTGAATATCCGAAAATTTCCGACGACATCAAACCGACGGTTGAAGCGACGCGATAGCAATAAATATAAAGTTCGTCAAAAGTTTCATAGCGGTTGATGTGCGTGTCCTGAAGAACGCCTTTCATTAAATCCAAAGCTGATTCTTGTCTGATATTGTAGGTTTTCAATAAATCCTGCCACGCCGTTAAAATAAGTTGTGAGTTGTGAGTTGTGAGTTGTGAGTTACTTTTTTCTCGTAATTCGTAATTCGTAATTCGTAATTGATTCGTCTTTGCGTTAAAAAAAATCTCACCTAACTTTCGCTTCCAATTCTCAACGGCTTTGATTGCTTCTTTGCCGCTTGAAATTTCCGCTTCGTCAACTTCATCGTCAATCTGACGACAAAAAGCGTAAAGTGCATAAATCGGTTTTTGCTTGTTTTTGGGCAGAAATTTGGCGGCGAAATAAAAACTTTTGGCGTGTTCCTTCGTTATGCTTTCGCAGTAATCGTAAGCACGTTTAATTTCCGTTAATTTTTGATTTTTCTGTTTCGGGCTGACAACTTGAAACATTTTAGAAATTTATTTTTCGCTTCTGAGTTCGCGTTCCTTTCTGAAATCGGCTTCGGCTAATTGTCGTTTGCCTTGTTTCTCATACGCCGCGCCGCGATTTTGATATGCACCGTAACTTTTCGGGTCTAAATTGATTACTTCCGTCCAATCATTGATTGCTTTATCATATTCCTTTTTTTCATAATAAGCGATGCCGCGCTCAAAATAAAAATCAGCCGCTTTGCCGCCGTTATTGAACTTAATGGCATTTGTATAATCGTCAATCGCCTCGTCATATTCTTTTTTCATCAAAAACGATTTGCCGCGACTGGCGTAGAGCAAAGGAAATTCGGGATTTAAGCGAATTGCTTCGGTAAAATCCGCGATGGCTTTGTCATAGTTTTGTTTTTTTTGATAAAGTAGTCCGCGCAGGCTGTAAGCGGCAGGATTTTGCGATTCAAGCCGGATTACATCCGAAAAATCAACGAGTGCTTTGCCGTAATCTCCTTTGTTGTAATTAGCATTGCCGCGACCTAAAAATGCGGCTGCATTATCGCTTTGCAATTTTAAGGCTTGGTTGAAATCGGCGATGGCGAGATTATTTTCATTTTTAGAAAGATATAGGTTACCGCGACTTATATATGAATTTGCATTGTCAGGACTTAATTCGATTGCCCGGTTGCAATCAATCATTGCAATATCAAATTGTCGGTTTTCAAGATACGTTTGACAGCGTCCGCTGTAAGATGCGCTGTCATTCGGGTTTATTTCTATCGCTTCGCTGTAATCGGCAATTGCTTTGTCAAAATTCAATACGGCTTTTTGGTTGTAACCGCGACGGCGATAAATCTCCGCGTCTTTTAATCCCAAATTTATTGCTTCGGTATAATCGGCAACCGCTTTTTCGCTCTCGCCTTTAAAATGATATGCGTCGGCGCGTCCTTTAAATGCTTCCGCCGAATCCGAATTTATATTGACGGCTTGGTCAAATTCGTTCAAAGTCGCATCATATTGCTTTTTGTCGAGAAAATTTGCGCCTTGCAGCAGATGTTCGGTAAATTTGTTGGATTGGTAATTTTTGTAAGAGGAAACGGCAAACCAGCCGACTAAAATCAGAAGAATTAACAAAACACCAATTACCGGAACTTGATATTTATTTATAAACCGCCATATTTTTACGGGTTTTGAATCAAATTGCACGGAATTTGCAATATCTGTAATCGGTATTATGCTTTTCGGCAAAAATTCGTCGGCTTTATTTTCCGAAACTTCGATTTCAAAGTTGGCGGGCGAATTCGATAAATTTGCTTCCAAAGCCGACGCTTGTTGTTTTTCATCAGATCTCGGTTCGGGATTTGTATCTTCAACTATGACGGATATTTCTTCTTTGTGAGAGTTATTATTTTCGGCTTGTTTCAGAATAATTTCTTCTTCGTCTAAAAAAATTTCGCCGGACAAACCTTCCACTGTGTTTTCGGTTTGAGTCGCACTGATGAAAGATTCGTAAAGCTCGATGACGGATTGCTGACGGTCAGCCGGATTTTTTGCCAGTGCGCGTTCAATAACGTCTGCCACTGCTGGATTAAATTCAGGAGAAAAATCCGTCAAACGCGGCGGTTTTGCCGTAATTTGCTGCTGAATCAGATATTCTTCGGATTTCTTTTCAAACGGCAGTTTGCCGCTCAGCATTTGAAAAAGCAAAATTCCGAGCGCGTAAATGTCCGTGCGGGCATCAATAATTTTGCCTTCAATCTGTTCGGGCGGCATATAGGCGAAAGTTCCGGCAATGCGGCTGGCAACGGCGTTGGCTGCCGAAGTTGTAACTTTCGCAATGCCGAAATCCAGGACTTTGACGAAAATTTCATCAGATTTGCCGAGATGTATGTTTGACGGTTTGATGTCGCGGTGAACAATGTTCTGCACGTGAGCGAGGTTTAAAGCACCCGTTATCTGCTCCAGAATAACTTTTGTATCGGACAAAGATATTTGTTGATATTGGCGTAATTCTTGTTCAAGCGTGCGACCTTCCAGCCATTCCATTACCAGATAAGCAATGCCGAAATCTTCGCCAACATCGGTTACGGAAACAATATGCGGATGATTTAACGCGCCCGCCGCTCGTGCTTCGCGCTGAAAAAGTTCACGCGCTTCTTCTGCCACGTCTTCCTTTAAATCGGGTTTGAGAATTTTGACGGCGACGATTCTGCCGAGTTTTTGGTCGGTGGCTCGATAAACCGCTCCGAAACTTCCTAAAACGATAAATTCATCCATCGTATAACGGTCATTGAAAATCTCACCAACTAAACGGTAAGGGTCTCGTCGCGGTGTTTTTTCGCTCATATTAAAATCTCGTCGGAAGTAATTTTAACCAAAGCTATTATCTGCGAAAATTCCAAATTCGACAATTCCAATTATAATAGGACTTTCTCAAAATGCGGGAACACACACGAAGCGTCGAGTGTAATTTTCGCCCTCGACGCTTCGTGCGGGCTTGCGGCAAAAAATGAGAAAGTCCTACATAAATTACTTCTGGATGGACTTTTGGATAAACGCCGCCGCGTCTTCTTTCAATTTCCGCAGAGAATTTTTCTCGATATACATCATATGTCCGGCTTCGTAATATGAAACCGAGATATTACGGCGTAAAGTCGGTTCGAGATTCATCGCCGCCAGCGTGTATTCCATCGCAAAAAAAGGCGTTGCCATATCGTAATAACCCGCTGCGACAAAGATTTTCATAAAGGGATTTTTCGCCATCGCGGTTTTCAAAGGCACAGCCGTGTTCGCATAACCGTTGTTGACATTCCAATTCCAATTGCCGATGCCGCCGCCCAAGATGTAATACTCAAGGTCGGTTTTGAAATTCAAATCACGCCCGACATAATCGTTAAATGCAGAGGTATAAGGCGGACGAATCGCCGACATACTAGGGTCAAAATCGGGATTTTCGCCCGCCGCCATTTTGTCAATGCCGATAAAACGGCTGTCCAATCTGCCGGTCGTGCGGTTTTGGTCGCGCAGTAATTCTTTATTGAATGAACCCAAATCAACACGCAGATTATTTTGTTCGATAAATTTCGGACTCAAACCTGTATAGAAACTGAATTTTTCGATAATACTCTGCTTTTCCGTCGCGGTCATCCGGTCGGATTTCATCAACGCGGACATATATTCATTGGTTGCCCAATTTTCGACTTCGCTTAACACATCGCGCAAAGGTTTTTGCTGCAACTGCGGCGGCAAACGCTTGTGATACCAAGCCGTCGCGGTATATGAAGGCAAAATCAGCGGATACGGCATATCGTTGCCGTCGGCAAAGCGGATTGTTTGAAAATTCAGCACGGAAGAAACAAGTAAAATTCCGTTCAAACCGATGCCTTTTTCAAAAAGATGATTTGATAAACCCGAAGCGCGAGTTGTGCCGTAGCTTTCGCCGACCAAGAAAAGCGGCGAACTCCAACGCTCATAGCGCGTCAGATACATTCGGATAAATTCGCCAACCGCTTCGATGTCGCCGTTCACGCTAAAGAATTTGTCGGCTTTTTTCGGGTCAACGGCGCGGCTGTAACCCGTTCCAATCGGGTCAATAAAAACCAAATCCGTTTCCGTCAGCCAAGTTTGCTCATTGTCAACCAATTGATACGGCGGCGGCGGCATCAATCCGTCGTCGAGCATTTTTACTCTTTTCGGACCTAACGCGCCGAGATGCAGCCAAACCGAAGCCGAACCGGGTCCGCCGTTAAAAGAAAACATCAGCGGACGTTTTGAAGGTTCACGCGCTTTATCCGCCGTGTAAGCCATAAAGAAAATTTTGGCTTCCGTTTCGCCTTCTTTATTTTTTATCGGCATAAATCCGGTTGTAACCATATAATTCAACTGCAAATTGCCGACGCGAATTGAATGTCTGGTAACAACTGGCGGTTCATCAACCGGCATCGGTGTCGGTTTTGGCGTTGCACCGACGCTCACCGTAACCGGCGGATAAGGTGTCGGCGTAACCGGCGGAGTCGGCGAAGTTTGCGGGCGCATTACCGAAACCGGAGTCGGTGTTGGTGTCGGTGTTTCCAAAACACTTTGGGTTTGAAATAAAAAGAAAAAGGAAAGAAAAATTGTTGCAATCATATCTTTATTAAAATCTGTCAAACTTTAAAATCTGATTTTTTAACGGATAATTTCACTGACAACTTGCCCGTTAATAATCGTGCCGACGCAATGTGTCGTATATTCAAATGGGTCGCCGTCATACATTGCAATGTCAGCATCTTTATTTTTTTCGAGCGAGCCGATACGATTACTTAAACCAATAATTTTTGCCGCGTCAATCGTGATTGTCGCCAGCGCATCGCGTCTGGACAGACCGTTTGCTGCCGCGAGTGCCGCTTCAAACAATACGACACGGGTTTTTGGCACATAACCTTCAAATCCGCTTTGCAGCGCAAAGGGAATTCCTGCCGCTTTGAGTTTGGAAGCAGTTTCCATACTCAAGCTTTCGGTTTCGCCGCCTGCCCGAAACATCGTCGGATGAACGATTACCGGAAAGCCGGAAGCCTTAATTTTGTCAATTATCATAAAAGATTCCGCCGCACCGTCTAAGACGATTTTGATGTTGAATTCTTTGGCAATTCTAATTGCGGTCATAATATCCTGAGAGCGTTGCGCCGTAATGAGAAGCGGGATTTCGCGCCGGATGACTTTTTGCATTATGTCGGAGCGCAAATCAGTTGACGATTGCATTGAAACGGCAGCTTGATTGTTGAGATTTTGATTATTTTGCGTCGGCGGATTTTCCAAAATTGAATTCGGATTGCTCGTCGTCGGGCTGTTGTCGTTATTATTCGGTTGATTATCGCCGACGGTTTGGCTGACAACTGTTTGCGTTTTGGACGAATCGTCTTTTTTGCGGATGGCTTCTGACGCTTTGATTAATTCGGCACGAAGCATCGCGGCTTGTTTAGCGCGGGTGCCGGGCGATTTTCCGCCGCTTTCGAGTGCGCTTTCGCCCAAAGTTACGGCAATCATCGCTGTCGGCACAATTGTTACATCTTCAACTTCCTTGCCAAAAGTTTTGGCAATCATTGTTTGACCGGAAATCAACGCGCCCGGTCCGTGTCCGGTGTGAATTGTCGTTACACCGAAACTTCTCACCCATTCGATAAGTTTTTCTTCGGTGTTATAGGCATCAATCGCACGAAGTTCGGGCTGCATCGGCGATGAACTGTCGCGCTGCATCTGGTCGTGCGGTTGATTCATATAACCTGACAATCCGATAACGCTGTGCGCGTCAATCAATCCGGGCGTAACGACTTTGGCGGAAATTATTTTGTAATTGTTTGGAATTTTGATTTTCGAAGCCGCGCCGACTGCTTCGATTTTGCCGTTTTTAATAAGAATAACGCCATTTGTTATCGGTTCACCCGCCATTGTCCAGACGGTTTCACCTTTGACGGCGATTTGCGCTTGAGCAGTGAAAAGTGGAAAGTGGAAAGCGAATAGTATCAGGAATGTGAACAGCAAATTTTTCGTTTTTCGTTTTTCATTTTTCACTATTTTTGTCCTCCAAATCTTCATCAAAACAATCAATATGAATCAATTTATCGTCAGTCGCGCCGTAACCGCCGACGGCAATCAGATAATCTTTCGGGTCTGCCCGGTCAAAAACCTTTTTGCCGTCAACCCAAGTCTGCAAAACGTGCGTATAGACGCTCAACGGGTCGCCGCTTAAAACAATAAAATCAGCATCTTTGCCGACTTCCAGCGAGCCGATTCTTTTATCTAAATCAAGCATCATCGCATTCGCCATCGTCAAACTGTATAAAGCCTTGGTGCGTGGCATTCCCGCACGAACCGCAAGCGCGGCGGAACGCATAAATAAACGCGAATCGGTGATGTAATCGTCGGTGTGAAAACCGACCAACGCGCCTGCCTTGTCCAAAATTGCGCCGTTTTCGTATTTCAAATCAACTGCTTCAAGTTTTCCGCCCGGCGAATCAATCATAATAATCGAAGCCGGAACTTTTGCTTTTGCAATTTCGTCGGCAACCTTCCAACCTTCCGAAACGTGCTGAAGCACGAGCCGAAAACCAAATTCCTTTTGTAATCTGAGCGCAGTCATAATGTCATCGTGTCGATGCGTGTGGAAATGCACAACTCTTTTCCCGTCAAGGACTTCGGCAAGTGTTTCCATTGCCAAATCACGCGGCGGAAGTTTCGATTTATCGTTTCCGGCTTTACGGATTTTTTCGCGGTAATCCTGCGCTTTGGTAAATTGCTCGCGCACAAGCGCGGCTGATTTGGCGCGTGTTCCCGGAAAACCGCCGCTTCCGCGCATACTATTTGTGCCGTTGGCAAACTTAATTCCGCCCATATAATTGCCGTCTTTGTCGTAAATCAGCAAATCGTCAATCGTCTTGGCATCGTCGCGGAGTTTTAAATAAAGCGTCTGTCCGCTGTCGAGATGTCCTGAGCCGGGCATTACGTTTGCCGTCGTAATTCCGCCCGCTTGTGCGCGTTGGATACTCGAAGCCCGCGCGTTGACCGAATCCAAAATACGAATGTCCGGTTGAATCGGACTTGAGCCATCCGCGCCCGCCGGTTCACCGATATGACTGTGCGAATCAACCAAACCGGGCATAATTACTTTGCCTTTTACGTTAATTGTTACAATATCGGAAGAAAGCCGAACTGCTCGCGCATCGCCGACTGCCGTTATTTTTCCGTTCTGCACAAGCAAAATTCCTTGTTCAATCGGCTGCCCGACAATCGGAATAATCCTGGCGTTGATAAAAGCAACCGGTTTCTCTTGTCCGTAAATTGAACAAACAAGTAGAAGTAAAATAAGAAAGCTAAAAACGGATTTTTTCATTTGGTTTCCTCTAAAAAGAATAAAAAGAAGTGTATTGATAAAGTGCAACGAAATGGTGCATCTGTCAAGATATAAAGCCCTAATATAGTGTAAAAAGGATTAATTTTATAAATATATGAAATCAAACAATTGTCTTAAACATCATTTGAAATCGCGGCTTCAGGTAAAAAAAAATAAGATTTCAAAAACTAATGGCACAGTCCTTGATTACCAAACCAATATCAAATTTTGAATTAAACGGAGAAATAATTATGAGAAAAATTTTAGCATTAACAATCGCTCTTATATCTATGTTGACAACCTTTGCGCCGGATTCGATGGCGCAAACACGCAGAAAAAGGAAAAAACATCGCGGTTTGGCAACAAATATCGCAATCATTGGCGGCAGCACGGCGGTGGGCGCGATTCTTGGGCGCGGACGCAACTTATCTTTATACCCGAAACGGTAGAAAATATTACCGCGCCAGAAACGGTAAAAGATTTTCTGTCAGACAACGATAAGAATTTTAAGTTGGTTGAATTTTCAAATCGAAATTGTAATATTTGATTGTTTTGATGCGGCAGTTATTAATTAACTGCCGCTTTCTCGTTTGTCGGCAAATAAATCTTAAACAACGTTCCGTTGCCGTCGTTTGGAGAAACTTCAATCTTTCCGCCATGTGCCGTAATGATGCCGTAACAAACCGCCAAACCCAAACCCGTGCCTTTGCCGGTTTGTTTCGTCGTAAAAAACGGGTCAAATATCTTTTTCAAATCCTTTGCTTCAATCCCGAAACCGCTGTCGGCAATATCAATTTGAATATCGCTGTTTATTTGTGATGTCTGAATAAAAAGTTCGCCGCCGTCCGGCATCGCATCACGCGCATTGAGCAAGAGGTTCAAAAAAACTTGCTGCAATTGGTCGGTGTCGGCTAAAATTTTCGGTAGATTATTTACTAAAACTTTCTTCAAACTCAATTTTTGAAAAGACTTATCAAAACCTGCCAGACGCAGACTCAGTTCAATAATCTCGTTAATATCAATCAAACTTTTCGCGGCGGGACGCACCCGCGCAAAATCCATCATATCTCGTGTAACTTGTATTATTCGCTGGATTTGCGTCGAAATTAATTTTAGTTTTTCTTTTGTTTCTTCGTCCAAATTTTGTTTTGCCTGCATCATTTGAATCAGCGAAGAAATCGAAGCCAGCGGATTATTAACTTCGTGCGCGACTCCGGCGGCAAGAGTTCCCATCGCCGCAAGTTTTTCGGTGCGGAGAAGTTGTTCGTTGAGTTGACGTAGTTGCTCAATGTCAGTTGCCATTTTCCTACTCATTTCATTGAACGATTCGGCAAGCAAACCAATTTCATCGTTGCTTTTCCGCAAATCAACTTCCGTTCCGTATTCGCCTTCCGTAACCTGCACTGCCGCCAAAGTAATTCGTTGCAACGGACGCGAGATTGTTCGCACAATCAGCAGAACCAGAAGAAGATTCGGCACAAGCGCGGAAATTATACTGAAAACCAGATATTTGCGCCACGCTTCAAAATTATTTCCGTCTTGAAATGCCCACCAGACAATCGGAATTTGAAAAATAATAAAGCTGAGAATTGCCACCGAAGCAATGCTCAACGCGATTTTATAAGCAATCGGAAACAGGCGGAATTGGTCGAGCGCAGTTTGTAGTGAAAAAAGTTTGAAATTTGAAATCGCATACGTATAAATTAAAACGCCGGGCAAAACAAAAATTGTGCTGAACGGAAGCAGTTCGTAATTGCCGAAAAAAGGCAAAACGATATTTGCCAGCGTTTTCAAAATTCCCGTGATAATTACCGCCCAGAGAATCGCGCCGACTTGTTGACCTTTCTGCGTGCCGTGATATTTTTGGTATTTGCGAAACAAAACAATCGCGCCGTAACCGAAAACCAAATAAACATAAACGACAAAAGCATAAGCCAACGGCGCAAGGTCAATGACGAAATTTCCGTTTTGAAAACCGACTTTACGCCACAACAGCCCGAAAAGCGCGGCGGGAATTAAAACCAGACTCGGCGCAAAAAGAACGGCGGCGCGTTTTCTCGGCGTGCGCGAATTTTCAGGGAAAACCCACGCAAAAATCGCCAATGCACACTGCATCAAAAGCGCGATGATAAAACTCACCGAAGCCCACCAGCCGGAACTTGCACTCGCGTCGTGAAAGTTCCAGAAGATTAAATCTTTGACCGTCCAAAACGCGAGAAACGCAATAAATGCGGCAAAAGTCTGATGAGCGCGGTTTCGCGGATTTGCCACGAATACATAAAATCCGAGCAAAACCAGCAAAAACAGCGCAAACAAATGAAGCAAAACGAGCATTGTCTATTGTTTTATATTGAATTTGCGGCAAAGGCAATGGAGTGAAGATGCCCTTTGAAAGTATTTACGGCAAAGCGTTTTTATTTGCTTGCATAAATTTTCATTTAAGCTTTGGCTTGAAATTTTTCAATGACAAAACTGCGTGATGTTATTTATTTTCGTGCGCTTCCATATAATCTCGCAGAAGTTGATTAATTGCGGCGGGATAATTAAAACTTTGTGCTTTGAAAAATTCGATAATATCTTTGTCAATCGGAAAGTTTTCTTGATTTTTTCGCGGAATCGGTTTGAAATTTTTTCGCAGGATGCTGCTTTTCCACATTTCCGGCGTTGTTTTCGGAATATCGGAGAAATCAATGTCTTCGTCTTTCATATTCCGCAATCTTTCAGCATCAGTCCCGAATTTCTCTAAAGTATGTTTCTTGCTCATATTTTTCAGCTTTTCGTGCAGAAATTATTCTGATAATTTCGTTTGTTTCACTATACGAAACTGCTATGACTTCACCAAATAATAAACCCAAAGATAAATACCGTATTTCGCCATAATCAAAACGGTCATCAATAATTGTAAAAACTTGATTTTCAAAAATTCGCCAAACATCAGCAAAATCAATGCCGTGTCTTTGCAAATTTATTCGGCGTTTATTTTCGTCCCATTCAAATCTCATAACAAGTGTAATTACAAAATGTAACTACGTCAATTATTTCCTTCTTCCGCTTTTTTCTCTTGTCGCTGCTGCTCGAGCCATCTTTGATAATCGGCTTTTCCGCGTTCAAAATCGGCGGCGGACGAATAAAAATTGTGCGAACCGTCGTTTTTCTCGACGTTGCGGACGTAATAAATATAATCGGTGTTTGCCGGATTAAGCGCGGCGCGGATTGCGCTTTCGGAAACGGAAGAAATCGGTCCGGGCGGAATTCCGCCGTAACGCCGCGTGTTATACGGCGAATCAACTTCGACGTCGCTTTTATTTATTGTACCGTCCCAACGGTTTTGCATTTTGGCGACATAAACCGCCGTTTGGTCAATGCCGAGCGGAATGTTTTTGCTCAAGCGATTGTAAATCACCGAAGCGACAATTGGGCGTTCCGCTTCAACGCCTGATTCGGTTTCGATGAGCGAAGCAAGCGTTACAATTTCGTGCGGAGTTTTTCCCATCTGCCGTGCGCGTTCCGTCCATTCGGGTTTCCACTCTTTGAAAAACTGCTCGACCATTCGTTTAATTATTTCCTCCGGTTCGGCATCGCGCGGAAAACTGTAAGTGCTTGGATACAAATAGCCTTCGAGATTTTTCGCCGTCGGGTCAAAATCCTTTATTAAACTCACATCGTCCATTAAAGCAAGAATAGCTTTGTCATCCATCGGCGGATTTTGTGGAAATTTTTCGACGATGCGCTTGGCAATATCGAAGCGCGTAAAACCTTCGGGAATTGTCAGTTTCGTTGTTCGCTCTTCGCCTTTTTCGAGTTCCTTTAACACCTGCATCGGCGTAATTGGCGAATTAAACTGATATTCGCCTGCTTTTAAGGCAGTTGCGTCGCCAAAAGTCCGCACATAAATTTGTGTCGGCAGTTTATTTGATAAAATGCCTTCAGCAGCAAGTTTGTCTATAATTTCATTTGGCGTTGAACCTTTCGGAATTTGAATGTATGTGTTGGCTTTGTCGTGCTGTTGCGGTTTGTTCAGCGAACTGTAAATCCAAAAGGACGAACCAACAACGGCGATTATTAAAAGAAGAAAGATAACGAAAAGAATTTTAACAAATCTCATAGCCTTGAAAGTTTAACAATAGACAAAGTTTCCCGCAAAGTTGCAAAGGCGCAAAGGAGAGTTTGATACATTTTATGAAGCGGATTTTTACGGCGATTGATATTTCCGTTGAAGCTAAACGCAAAGTTTCAAGTTATATCGAAACTTTGCGGCGCGAATTTCCAAAATTGCGCGTTGGTTGGGCAAAGACGGAAAAACTTCATCTGACATTAAAATTTCTGGGCGATACCGAAGAATCAAAAACTGCCGAATTGTCGCAGGCAATTGAGAAAATTGCGCGTGAAAATCCGAGTTTTAAGTTACGCATTTTGGAAACAGGCATTTTTCCTTCGATGTCCAAGCCGCGTATTTTATGGCTCGCTTTAAAAGATGAAAGGGGAAGTTTGGCGAAAATAAACGAGCAATTAGAAAGCGCGTGTGAAAAACTCGGCTTTGCGCCGGAAAAGCGAAACTTCAAGCCGCATCTGACAATTGCGCGGCTGCGCGAACCAAACAAATCAAAGGACTTAGTTGAAAAACATTTGAATAATATGTTTGAAACCATCGAATTTGAAGCGAGTGAAATTATCATTTACGAGAGCAAACTTCAATCGTCAGGTTCGATTTATTCGGTTGTTTCAAAACACAAATTTAATAACAGGACTTTCTCAAAAGTCGAGAATTCGGTAGCCAAACTCTAAACTATAAATTTTTAACTGCTTTGCAATGACAGAAATTAGTTTAGAATTTAGATGTATTGAAAATTGAGTTGGATAAATAGCGATAACCAATTGTTCGCTGTTCACTATTAACTATTGGCTGTCTTTACCAGAATATCTTTACCAGAATATCTTTGAAAAACAGTGAACAGTCAATAGCCAATAGTGAACAGCTGCGGCGTTCTAATTTATCTATACATTTAGAGTTTAGAGTTTTGCTCCTGACATCTTAAGAAAGTCCTAAATAAATAGAAGCAAATTTTAAGAACATTAAAAATAACTTTTAATTATTTTCTTCTCAACTTCACGATTTCATCCAAAATTTTATCCGCCATCGCGCGTTTTGACATGAGCGGAAGTTCGATTTTTTCACGGCTGTTTTTTATTAAAATTGTCGCAATATTGGTGTCGGTGTTAAATCCCGCGCCTTTTTTTGTAATGTCATTGGCGACAACTAAATCGAGATTTTTCTTTTCCATTTTTGATTTTGCATAATCTGCGACATTGTTTGTTTCCGCCGCAAAACCGACAACTAAAAGTTTTTCGTGCCGATTTTTTGAAACGTTCAACAAAATATCGGGCGTTTTTTCAAGTTCCAAAGCCAGAAAATTTTGATTTGCTTTCTTGATTTTTTCAGCCGCAGCAGTTTTAGGGCGATAATCGGCAACCGCCGCCGCGCCGATAAAAACTGTCGCATTCGGCAATTCTTTCATCACTGCCTGATACATTTCTTCCGCCGAAATTGTACGAATAGCTTTCACATTTTCCGGCGGTTCAACGCTTGTAACGCCCGCAACAACCGTAACGCTCGCGCCGCGCATTTGCGCCGCTTCCGCAACTGCAAAACCCATTTTGCCCGACGAATGATTTGAAATAAACCTTACGGGGTCAATCGCTTCGCGTGTTCCGCCGACGGTTATCAAAAGACTTTCGTCTTTTAAGTCTTGAGTCTGAAGTCTTGAGTCTGGAGTCAGTTGTTCATTATTTAGACTCAAGACTTCAGACTCAAGACTCATGACTTTTAACGCTTGCGCGACGATATTTTCGACATCTTCAAGTTTTCCCGTGCCGACGGTTTTACAAGCTAACTCGCCCGCAATCGGTTCAACAAAATAAACGCCGTCCTTTTTCAACTGTTCGATGTTGCGCTGCGTCGCCGGATTTTCCCACATTGTCGTGTTCATCGCGGGCGCAATCAGAACCGGCGCGGTTGATGCAAGAAAAGTCGAAGAAAGAAAATCGTCGGCAATGCCGTTGGCAAATTTAGCAATTATGTTTGCAGTTGCGGGAACAATTAAAAGCAAATCAATCGTTTGCGAGAAATTTATATGGGCAATCGGGTCGGGATTTTCCGTCGCGTAATCGTCAACCAAAACATAACTTTCGGTCAAAGCGCGAAACGTCAGAGGCTGAACAAATTCGGTTGCGTGTTTGGTCATCGCCACGCGAACTTCACAATCCGATTTTTGCAAAAGCCGCAAAACTTCAATCGCTTTATAAGCCGCAATTCCGCCCGCAACGCCCAACCCGACACGAAAATTCTTTTTATTCATAAGCATTTGCAATTTTACAACAAAATTTTTGTTTGGCTATGTTAAAATTACCAAGTTAAATTTCAAATCAAAGAGAAACGCCAATGATTCAGCCAACTTTGTTTGAAGAAAACACTAAAAAAGCCGAAACTGAAAAGGTCTTGCTTTATGCTTTAGGCGATTTTCAATCGCGTGGTTTGACCTTAGCTGCCCGTGAACTTCCGCTTGACCGTCTGCGCGGTGCTTTCAAAAGAGCAACTGATAAATTTAATTTAGAGGAATTTTCCGATGAAAAAATTGCGGAAAATCTGGAAAAACTTGGCGCGAAAATTGTCAAAGTTCCGAATTATGTAGCAAAACACCCATTTCGCGTTACTGTTTCCGATGATTTAGCCGAAAGAGCAAATAAATTCTATCGAGAATCACTAAAAAATGATCAAAGAGAAAATTCAAAAGTCTGAATTGTGGCAATACGTCGAAACACATCGCCAAAATATCGAAAATGCTTTGCGTGAACATCTGCCGCTTGCGCCTCCGAAAATCGAAACGCAATTTAACGAAGCGGTTGAATACGCACTGTTTTCGGGCGGAAAACGCCTGCGTCCGGTTCTGACTTTACTCGGCGCGGAACTCGTCGGCGGAAAACCTGAAATTATTCTGTCGTCTGCTGTGGCGGTTGAGTTTATTCATACGAGTTCGCTGATTTTTGACGATTTGCCGTGTATGGACAACGCCGGAAAAAGGCGCGGAAAAATTTCCGTTCACGAAAAATACGGCGAAGGTCTGGCAATTTTGGTCGCCATCGGTTTTTTAAATGCTTCATACGGCATGGTTTTCGTTAATCATACTAAAATGCCGAAACGCGCGATGCAGGCACACGCTGAAATTGTCGAATGCGTCGGCGCAAGCGGTATGATTGGCGGGCAATCGGTTGATTTGGCATTAGCAAAAAGCGCAAATTCTAATGGATTTTTAAATAAAGATTACAATATCGAATCGGTCAGAAATCTGAAAACGTCGGCTTTGATGCGGCTAGCTTTGCGCCTCGGCGCGATTCTGGCGGACGCAAAGTATCTTGAACTCGCGCATCTTTCGCGCTTTGCCGAACTGCTCGGCGATGCTTATCAATTGAGCGACGATTTACTCGATTTGGAAGAAGACGGCGCGATTTTTGAAGCAAACAAGACTTTTGCCATTAGTCAAGGTCAGGAAACCGTGCAGTTGAAATTGACTAACACAATTGATGAAGCCAAGCGTATTTTGATTGAAAACTTTCCGTCAAACGAGGCGCGAAATTGTTTGATACAACTGACGGATTATCTGGCGGAGAGAAAAGTTTGAATTAATTTTGTAAAATACTTGAAGATAGTATGAATATTTCACAAATAAACAAAAGCGATTTAGACATTGATTTGCCGAATGCCAAACTCGCTTACACAATTATCCAATCGCTGCTCAAAAATCAAGAAGCGTTGAGCGATTTGCTCGCGCTGATGGCGCACGTGCTTGACGAAGATGTTGCAAAAGCTTTGACCAATACAAATGAATGGGAAAAATATCTCGAATCGAAACGCGAACTCGAAAATACGAAATTGCAGATTGAAAAATTTACGGAAGAACTCAAAAAAATGGAAAATGGTTAATGCTAAATGCTAAATTTTAATTTTTTACATTAACCATTTACAATTCACCATTTACCATTAAAAAATGTTTGATTTGATTATTATCGGTGCGGGACCGGCGGGAATTTCCGCCGCTTACGAAGCGCAAAAACTCGGCTTAAATTATCTCGTGTTAGAAAAAGGTTTAATCGGCAATACGATTTATAATTATCCGATTGGCTTGACCGTATTTTCGACAGTTAACGAATTAGAACTTCAGCCGAATACGCTTTTTCCCGCCAGAGAAAAACCGACAAGAGAAGAATTGCTTTCTTATTAATTGACTAACACAATTGATGAAGCCAAGCGTATTTTGATTGAAAACTTTCCGTCAAACGAGGCGCGAAATTGTTTGATACAACTGACGGATTATCTGGCGGAGAGAAAAGTTTGAATTAATTTTGT
>MWZA01000158.1 GCA_002050455.1 Acidobacteria bacterium 5-1
GAACCTTCCTGCGGGTCGGCATTGATTGCATAAAACGATGGTTTTGTACCGGAAGGCTCCTGCACCGTCAGTTTGAAAATATAACCGTTGACAACCGGACTTTCACCGGCGAATCTTTCATCGAGTTGAACGGATTTTATCAGTTCATCAAAATTCGGCGCAAACTTTCCTTGATGTTTTGAAGCATAACTGGTTTGCAGCGTTTTTATGGTTTGAATTGATTGAACGGCGGAAGTTTCGTTTCCGGCATTAACCATCGCGCGGTAAGCGGGAATCCCGATTCCGATCAGCAGCGCGATAATCGCAATTACAATCATTAATTCAATCAAGTTGAAACCTGCTTGGTTTCTAGAATTTCGGCGTAAATTTTTCATAAAGTTTTTATCTTTCCTCTAATTTTCTTTCACGAAAAATTGTGAGAGAAGTTTCAAAATTTTAGTTTCTTTTCGCCTGAATTTGCAACCCGCCGAAAACTTTTCAGAACTTTTTGCGGCGTATTGCATCTGACAATCAACAAAGTTTTCATTTTTTTGATGCAGAACGACCAGATAATTTTGTAGAATAGATTTGGCACTTGCGCTTTTGAATAAAAATAATGAGAGATTGGATAACAAACGAAACCGAAACGGCAATCAAATCGATTTCGCCGGCTTTCAATGCCACCGAAAAAATCAGCCATTTGCAAGCGGCGATTGAGCGTGTCATCAAAGGCAAATCACAAACGGTAAAACTTGCGCTGGTCGCTCTGCTTGCCAAAGGTCATCTTTTGATTGAAGACGTTCCGGGCATTGGCAAAACAACGCTTGCCAACGCGCTGGCGCGCGCGCTCGAACTTTCGTTTCAACGGATTCAATTTACATCCGATTTGCTGCCGTCCGACGTTATCGGACTTTCGATTTTTAATCAGCGCACCGGACATTTTGAATGGAACGCGGGACCGATTTTTTCCAACATCGTTTTAGCCGATGAAATAAACCGCGCCACGCCGAAAACGCAGTCCGCGCTGCTCGAAGCAATGTCGGAAGAACAAATTACTGTCGAGGGCGTTTCGCGCCCGCTGCCTCAGCCGTTTATGGTTGTCGCTACGCAAAACCCAACCGAACATCACGGCACGTATCCTTTGCCCGAATCGCAATTAGACAGATTTATGCTTCGTCTGCACGTCGGTTATCCGAGCATTGACGACGAACGAAAAATTCTGCGCGACCGCGAGCGCGAAAACCCGCTTAAATTCGTGCGGGCGGTAATGTCGCAGGATGACATTTTAGAATTGCAGCAATTGGCGACGGAAGTTCGGGTTGATAATAGTTTAGTTGATTATTTATTAACGATTGTCGCGCAAACACGCGAAACTGACGCGCTTGAACTCGGCATCAGCCCGCGCGGAACGCTTGCGCTGTTTCGTTCCGCTCAGGCGTTTGCCTTGATTGACGGACGCAATTACTGCATTGCCGACGACATCAAACGGCTTGTTCTGCCTGTTTTCGCTCACCGCGTTATTGTCAATTCACGCCAAACTGCCAGCACCAAACGCCGAACTTTTGAAGCCGAACAGATTTTGCAGGAAATTTTACAAAAGATTATTGTGCCGATTTAGTTACATTTATCATTAAACATTTATGCGATAAACGTGAGGTTTTGATGATAAATGATAAATGACAAAGGGTAAATGAATTTAAAAACACTCAGCCAACTTTTTAGTTTGCGTGATATTCGCAACGCGATTATTGGACTGTCGGTTGTCATCGGCGGCATTGGTTTGGCTGTTGTTACAATATGGGCGCAGCAAACGGGAAACAATCGTCTGGCAGGATATGCGGCGGCGGCTTCGCTGGTTTTCGTTTTAATAATTCTGATTTTTATCGTTCCACCTTTAGCGCGTAACGCCAGCGCGGAAGCCTCGCAAATGAATCTGCCGTTTGAATTGACCGGCGGCGGCGCGATAATTCTCGGTTTAATCTTGATTGTCGGTTTTTCCGCGTGGAACACGGGCAACAATCTGCTTTTCCTCGTGCTTTCCTTTCTCACCTCTGCGCTTGTCGTCGGCTTTTTTGTCGGAAGTTTTTGTTTGAAAAAATTAGATATCAAGATGCGTTTTCCCGAAACCATTTTTGCCGGAGAAACAACGCCGATTATCGTTAGTCTGCACAATCGCAAGCGCATTTTTCCAACTTTTTCGGTGATTGCCGAAGTGCGCGGAACAAGGCGCGAAAAATCAGTTTTTTTTGACGAGATAAAGAATATGTTAACCGAAAAATGGGCGGAAAAAATCACTCGTCCGCCGATTATCAAACGCACTTTGGATTATTTTATTAATGTTCCGCGAAAAGATACGGTAGAAAACAAGGTTGGGCAGATTTTTGAACGTCGCGGACGTTTTATTATCAAAGATTTTGAACTTTCAACCAAATTTCCGTTCGGTTTTTTTCGCCATCGGTATCGGCTTTCCGCTCAAGAAACCGAAATCATAATTTTTCCGCAGCTTGCCCCGATTGATAAGGAAACAGTTGATTTGCCGCTTGAAATCGGTAAATTCGCCACACCAAAACGAGGTTTGGGACAAGATTTGCTCTCAATGCGCGATTATCAGCCGATGGACGATTTGCGGCACGTTGACTGGAAAGCGACGGCGCGGACAAATCGCTTGATTGTCCGCGAGTTTTCCGCCGAAGACGACAAGCGCATTACGTTTGTTTTTGATACTCGCGTGCCGCAGGAAGCGACGGAAAAACCGCTTACTTTGCGGCAGAAAATTGAAGCGGAACAAAAAGGGAAAAGACTTTTGCCGGATTCGGAACGGTTTGAAAAGGGTGTTAGTCAAACGGCTTGGCTTCTCGCGCATTTTACGGAAGAACAAGCTGAAATTCGCCTTATTATTGATAATGTAATTGGTGAATTCAGTATTGGAAAACAACATCTTTACAAATGTTTGAAGCGTCTGGCGTTGGTTGAACCGACATTTGGCGAAAACGCCGATTTTTCTTACGAAACTTTGGACGAAATCTTTACGGAACGCGAAAATAGTTATACATTTTTTGTAACAGCGGAATCGGAAGAAAATTTGCCGGGTGAATTGATTCAAAGAGCAAAAGTTGTTGGTTATTAAAGAGTGAAGAAGCAATGAAAAAACTTGTCACAAATCCCGCATCGGCGGTGTTTTTAACACAGAAGCACAATTGATGCTGAAAAAATGAATGAAGGCGTGAGAAACTTTGTGGACGTGATGTCCGAACAGGCAGCGGCGGTTGCGAAAGAAAAAATCGTTTTTGATGAGGCGTTCACGCTGCACCATCGAACTGTCTTTCGCACGGCGCGTTCCGTTGTGCAAGATTCAATGCTTGCCGAAGATGTTACGCAGGAAGTTTTTCTGCGGCTTTATCATAATTTGGATTCGATTGCCGAGGCGGAAATGCTTCGCCCGTGGCTGATTCGCGTGGCTTTGAATGTTGCGCGAAACACTTTGCGTACCAACATTCGAGCCAACACACGCGAGGAAAATTACGTCAAAGAAACGGATGAAATCTGCAATTTGACGGCTGAAAAAGAATTGGAACAGCGCGAACAGGCAAAAGAAGTTCACCGCGCTTTGAGTTTGATAAAAGAGCCTTTGCGAAGTTGTTTGGTTTTAAAACAACAAGGTTTGTCGTATAAGGAAATTGCGATGAGTTTATCGCTCAATGAAACAAGCATCGGCACTTTTGTGGCGCGGGCGCGACGAGAATTTGTCCGTCATTACGGCAAAATCGGGAGAGTTTTATGAGAGAAAAATGTTTTGAGATTGGAACAATTCAAGCCTTTTTAGACGGCGAACTCACTTCTGATTTATTGGAAAACGTGGCGCGGCACGTTGCCGCGTGCAAAAGTTGTGCGCTTTTGCTGGCGGAAGCCGAAGAAGAATCGGCGGTCGCCTTTTCCGCACTCGAACAGGAATTCAACACGCTTGTCCCGACACAGCGTTTGTGGACGAAAATCAACGATTCAATCGAAAGGGAAAGAAAACCGTTATGGCAGACGGTTTTTGCATTTTTCTCAAATCCGACGGTTACAGCATTCGCAAGTTTATTAATTGTTTTCGGAATTTTCGCGGCAATTTTGAGTTTGCAAAATAATAATGAACCTATAAATTCAGCAGCACAAAATGCTCAGAACGAACAAGGCGTCGTTGTGCCGGTTTCAAAACCTGGCATAAAAATCAAACAAACGCTGCAAAATGTTGATTTGCCTGAAACAAAGGTTGCCGAAACAAAGCAGGATGAAAAAGATTATCAAGTTATTAAAGCCGCTGTTGTCAAAAAGGAGAATAATCAAAAATCTAATTTTAAGCCGAACTCTAAACCTGAAGCACAAAAATCTATAACGAACGACGAACAACGAACTGCGGACGAAAATTTGTTAGGCGAAGAAAGCTATGTCAAAACGATAGCGACGCTGGAAAAAACGGTGAACAGCCGAAAAGATGAAGTTTTGAAGCCTTCGTCGCGGTTTGCGTATGAAAAAGATTTAGCCGTTGTTGACGATGCGATTACGAAGATGAAAGCCGAAGTCAGGAAGAATCCGAAGAACGAGGCAGCAAAGGATGTGCTTCGCGCTTCGTATCAGAACAAGATTGATTTGCTGAGTTCGGTTACGGAAAAAACGGAATTGATGGCAAGCCTGAAATAGTGCTAAGTGCTGTATACTAAGTTTGACTGGATAAATAAAAATGCGAAAAATTCACTCAAATACCTTATCGCTGCTGTTTGCGCTTTTATTTTCCTTTGGCGTAAATTTTGCCGTTGCCCAAAGCCCGACTCCAAAACCGCCGCCGAAACCGATGCCAAATCCAAAAATTGAAATTCCAAAGCCAAATTGGAAAGTCAGGAAGAAAATCAAAAATGATAACGACACACCCGCCGAAAAATCAATCGCAGTTGACGCAAATATCAATATTTCGTTATGCGTTTCAGAAGGAAAACTCAAAATAAACGGTTGGGAACGCAATGAAATTCGCGCTTTTGTGAACGGCGGAAGTCAAGTCGGTTTTACAATTTTGCAGAAAAAAAACGCCAATCCTGTTTGGGTAAAAGTTTTAGGCTTTGACCCGACGACAAATACAAATAAGGAAACCAATTCGGATGAATGTCTTTCGGGCGATGAAATAGAACTCGATGTCCCGCGTAATGCAACTGTCAATGTCAAAAGCAGTGTCAGTGAAATGATGATTTCTTCGGTAGCAAAAGTTACGGTTGAAAACGGCGGTGGCGATGTTTTTTTGTACAACATTGCACGCGGCATCGAAGCGAAAACTTATGAAGGCGACGTAACGGTTGAAAATTCGAGCGGCGCGATGTCGCTTTTCAGCACGACGGGCAATATCATTGCGTTTGATGTTAGTCCGAGCGAAATCGGCGATATTTTCAAAGCCAAAACCAGCAACGGCGCGATTATGCTGAAAAATGTCGGACAGCGGCAAATCGAAGCCAATTCAAATTCGGGTTCAATAAATTTTAACGGCGATTTTTTGAACGGCGGTCAATATAGTTTTGGCACTTCCAACGGCGCAATTACGCTTAACATTCCGCAGAATTCTTCCTCCAACGTAAATGCCTCTTATGGTTTTGGTGCGTTCAGTTCAGAAATTCCACTGCTGAATGTTGTTAAAAATTCCCCGTCAAGAGTGCAGAATCTTTCGGCGCAAATCGGAACGGGCAGCGCGACTCTGAAACTTACCACAGTCAGTGGTGCGATTCGGATAAAGAAGCAATAGAATAAAGACTAACCAAAAAACGTCCAATCATTCCACTTAAATTTTCTGCTTCGCTTTAATTTTACGGTAACTTTGCAGTTGCGGTACGGTTTGATATATTAAAGGCGAAAACTTTTACCGATTCAATTTTATGACACCGCGTTCAATTGCAAAACTTCGTCCGCTTGTTCAACGCGCACATCTGTTTGCGGGTGATTAAACCTTTTCTTCCGGCACTTCGTTTAGAGGCGATTTCTATAATCGCTATTGGCAATAGTTTTAATGGTCAAAGACCATTTCTAAACAGACGTTCAAGAGAAATTTATGACACCGACAAAAGAATTACAAAAACCAATTATCAAAACCGAACTTCCGGGACCGAAAGGACGCGAAATTATTGCGGCTGATGAAAAATATGTAACGCCTTCCTATCCGCGTCCCGATTACAAATTAGTCGCCGAAAAGGGCTTCGGCGTGTGGCTCGAAGATGCCGACGGCAACATATTTTTAGACTGCAACGCGGGCGTGGCGGTTTGTTCAACCGGACATTGCCATCCTGAAATCGTCAAAGCCATCTCGGAGCAAGCCGCGACCTTAATCCATATGTGCGGCACGGATTTTTATTACAGACAAATGCCTGATTTGGGCAAGAAATTAAATGAAATTGTGCCGATAAAAGGTGATACAAAAACGCATTTTGCAAATTCGGGTGCGGAAGCCGTCGAAGCCGCTTTGAAACTTGCGATGTATCACACGCGCCGGCAAAAATTTATTTCGTTTTTCGGCTCGTTTCACGGCAGAACTTTGGGCGCGTTAAGTTTAACGTCATCAAAAAGAGCGCAGCGATTAGGGTTTATGCGGCAGGCTTTAGACGTTGTTCACGCGCCGTATCCGAATTGGATTCGCTCGCCATTCAAAGATGTTACTGACGCGGAAAGCGCGGCGAAAGCGACAATTGATTGGATTGAAAACACACTTTTCAAAACGACCACGCCGCCTTCCGAGGTCGCCGGAATCGTCATCGAAGCCGTGCAGGGCGAAGGCGGTTACATTCCCGCGCCGCCGCTCTTTATGACAGAAATCAGAAGAATCTGCGATGAACACGGCATTATGATGATTGCGGACGAAGTGCAGTCGGGAATGGGCAGAACCGGCAAAATGTTTGCAACGGAATATTACGAGGTTGAGCCTGATATTGTGTGCTTGGCAAAAGCTCTCGGCTCGGGCTTGCCGATTGGCGCGTGTGTGGCGAAATCGGAAATTATGGACTGGCACAAAGGCGCACACGCTTCGACCTTCGGCGGAAATCCGGTCTGCATCGCGTCGGCTTTGAAAACAATTGAATTACTGCAAAATGGAATGATTGAAAACGCGGCAGTCGTCGGCGAATATCTGCAAAACGGTTTGAAGGATTTGATGGATAAATACGACTGCATCGGCGACGTTCGCGGACTCGGTTTAATGGTCGGCGTTGAATTTGTCGAAGACAAGGAAACCATGAAAGCCGCGCCCGAACTGCGCGACAAAGTAGAAATGGCGTGTTTTAATCGCGGTTTAATTATTTTAGGCTGCGGAACTTCGACGATTCGCTGGTCGCCGCCGTTGATTCTGACAAAAGAAAATGTTGATGTCGCGCTGGAGATTTTTGATGAAGCAATCGCGGCTTCGATTTAATTATTTACTCACCTTACGCGACAAGTTTTTTCAGCTGCGGTTATTCTAATAAAATTTTATATCGGAAAACAACTTTACATTATTTGTTTATTCCAAAAATATATTTATGATGTGTTTGGAATAATTTCCGCGTTTTTGTCAGAAATTTATGGCATATCTGAAACCCGACAAACCCGAAAAAGTTTATGTTCCCGCGCTTCGTGCGGCTAAGGAAAAAGGCGAAAAACTTGTTTGCCTGACCGCTTACGATTATCCGACGGCGCGAATTGTTGACGAAGCGGGCGTGGAAATAATTCTCGTCGGCGACAGCATCGGCAACGTCATTCACGGTTACGGCAACACGATTCCCGTAACTTTAGATGAAATTCTTTCTGCTCTAAAGGCGGTCAAACGCGGTGCCAGCCGCGCTTTATTAGTCGCCGATATGCCATACGGAACTTATCACATCAATGCCGATGAAAGTGTCAGAAACGCACTGAAATTGATGAAGGAAGGCGGCGCGGAAGCCGTCAAACTCGAAGGCGGACGCAACCGAGTTGAACTCGTCAAACGCTTGGTTGACGAAGAAATCCCCGTCATGGGACACATTGGTTTAACGCCGCAGTCGGTTCACAAACTCGGCGGTTACGCCGTGCAGGGCAAAACTGCCGTTGACGCGCAACGATTGATTGAAGATGCAAAAATGCTTGAAGATGCGGGAGCTTTTGCAATAGTTTTGGAACTCGTGCCGCGTGAAATTGCCAAAATCATTACTGAAGGTTTAAAAATCCCGACGGTCGGCATCGGCGCGGGAACGGATTGCGACATCCAAGTTCTCGTTACGCACGATATGATTGGAATGAGTTTCGGCAGATTGCCGCGCTTTGTCCGTCAATATGCTAATATCCGTGAAGTAATCACCGAAGCCGTAACAAGTTGGATGGAAGATGTAAAAAGGGGAAATTATCCGAGCGATAAAGAATCTTACGGTTTGCCAAAAGAAGCAAAAGCAGCAATGAAAGCTGAAGGTAAAAATGTCCCTTAAAACCGAAGTAAATCTAATTGAAAATGAAATGGCTATTGTCAAAGACATCTTTTTGGCAACCGTTAATTTTATTCCATCATTTAATATCACAGATGAAAAAATTTTGCCTTGTGGTTTGCGGGCGCACACGCGGTCAATTAGTTGGATTGTTGAGCAAGTCATCACACAACAGGCAAAATTTCACGCGCTACAACTCGGCATAACCGATGTTGAATTTGATATGCCCGGCACGATTGCGTAATAGTTGTTGGAGAAAACCGCTATTTTGTTAACGTGAAAATTCACAATATGAGCGGAAGAAGAAATAAAAACGATATTTCAGCTGTTGAAAAACTTTATATGCAATACACCGCAAACCCAAATTATCGGCTGATATATGCTTGCTTCGGTATAAACTTTCAAAATTTAACCATTAGCTTTCAAAAAGAAGCTGTTCACGTTTTTTCACCACAATTTTTGCCTATCTATGTTAATCCGCGAAATGATAAAATTCAATCGTATTATCATCACGAACAAATTTATCGAAGTCGGCAAGATTTTTTACGTCTTTTACGTGAGAACTCTAGAAGTATTGTGTTGGAGTAATTTACGATGAATTTAGAAAGTTTTACAGACCAAGTTTTTAATCAAGATGCTTTAGAAGGTATGAAACTGTTACCTAATGAATCTATTGATTTGATTATCGCCGATCCGCCGTATAATCTGGGCAAGGATTACGGCAACGATTCAGACAAAAGAGAATCGGAAGAATTTTTGCGCTGGACTGAAAAATGGCTGAATCTTGCACTCACAAAACTAAAACCGAACGGCAGTTTGTACATTTTTGCGACTTGGCGTTACAGTCCCGAAATTTTTGTTTTTCTAAAATCCAAAATGATTATGCTCAACGAAATTATTTGGGATAGAAAAGTTCCGAGTATGGGCGGAAGCACACGACGATATAGTTCGGTTCACGACACAATCGGATTTTTCGCCAAATCGAAAGAGCATTATTTTGACCTTGATTCGATACGAATACCTTATGATGAAGAAACGAAAAAAGCTCGTAGTCGTTCGATTTTTGTCGGCAAAAAGTGGCTTGAGGTTGGCTACAACCCGAAAGATTTGTGGTCGGTGTCGCGCCTTCATCGCATCCACGCGGAACGCGAAGACCATCCGACGCAAAAGCCCTTGGAGATTGTCGAAAGAATGGTCAGAGCGAGTTGTCCTGAAAATGGAATTGTGCTTGACCCGTTTGCGGGAACAGGCACAACGGCGATTGCTTGTCTGCAAAATAATCGCCGTTTTATTACTTACGAACTCAATCCCGAATACTACGAATTAATTTTAAATCGAATTAATCGAATTAAAGATTTCTTTCTTGAACCGCCTGAATTGCCGAAAAATAATCATAGTTCAGAAAAAAATAAGCAAATGTCTCTATTTCTCGAAGGCAAAAACTAACAAATGGAAATAATCAACCGCCGACAAAGAATGGCATCGCTTGCCCGAAAACTGCGGCGCGAAAATAAAACAATCGGTTTTGTGCCGACGCTTGGCGCGCTGCACGAAGGTCATCTCGCGCTTGTCAAAGAAGCGCAGCAAATGTCCGATATCGTGATTGTTTCGATTTTTGTTAATCCGACGCAGTTTAACGAATCGGCAGATTTCAAAAATTATCCGCGCGATCTGACCAATGATGCCGCGTATTTGGCTGAATATCAAGTTGACTACATTTTTGCCCCGGAAGAGAAGGAAATTTACGGCGAAAATTTTTCAACTTATGTCTATGTCGAAGATTTAACCGAAACGCTCGAAGGTGTGTCGCGTCCCGGACATTTTCGCGGCGTGGCAACGATTGTAACAATTCTCTTCAACACGATTCGACCGGATTTTGCGTTTTTCGGACAAAAAGACGCACAGCAAATAGCGGTCATTAAACGTCTGGCGCAGGATTTAGGTTTCGACACGGAAATAATCGTCGTGCGAACCGTCCGTGAAGAATCAGGTTTGGCGTTGTCTTCGCGCAACAAGCGTCTGAGCGGTGAAGAAAGACAAAAAGCATCAATTATTTATCAGGCTTTGCGCGAAGCAAAAATCGCTGTCCGCGATGGTGAACGAAATGTCGCACGGCTAGCTGAGATTGTGCGCCGAAAGATTGGCAGCGAACCGCTTGCACAGATTGATTATATTTCGCTAGTTGACAACGAAACGTTCGCGCCGGTTGATAAAATCGGCGAAAATGCCGTTTTGCTCGCGGTTGCCGTTTGGTTTGGAAATGTTCGTCTGATTGACAATGTAATTCTCAGCCGCAGACAGTAAAATGGATGCAAACCTGCATCAAAGTTAGTAGAATTGCCAAATTGGCAAGGACAAATTATGAAAAACATCAAATTACTTTTAGCGATTTTCGGTCTGATTTTCGCATTTACTTTCAGTGCGTCAGCGCAAAGCATCACTTTTACTTCGATTGAGGGTGAAAAAATTGATCTTGAAGCACAGAAAGGCAAAGTTGTCGTGCTGGCGATCGGCGCACAATGGCTGCCGCTTTCAAACCAGCAAGCTGTTTATATCAACAAACTTGCCAAAAAATATGCCGGAAGCGACGTTGTATTTTACTTTATTTCTGCCGATTCGACTTCACCGAAATCGAAGAATTATGCCAGCGACGAAGACCTTCGCAAATTTGCCGTAACCAACAAACTAACGATTTCGATTTTACGCGATTCGGAAGGTTCGACTACGCTGAAAAGATTTAAAATTGACCAATTGCCTTCATTTGTCATTTTGGACAAAACCGGCAAATTAGCAGCCGCACCTTTTAGCGGCATTGACCCGAAAGGCGATATTTCCGTGAAGATTTCACAAGAAATTGACAAAGTTTTGTAGTATTTTTATCACTTGAAAAGGTTAAACGGGATAGAGTTTCCTATTCCGTTTTTCTTTGTCAACGGCAAATTTCTTTCGCCATCCGATAAACTTGGTTTATCGGCAAACCGACGACGTTCCAATAATCGCCTTGAATCTCTTCGATAAAAAGCGCGGCTTGCGCTTGAACGGCATACGCTCCGGCTTTGTTGAGCGGTTCTCCGTTTTCAACCAAATACTCGATTTCTACGTCGGACAGTGCCGCAAATTTTACCCGCGTTGTTTGCAATCTGACAACCGATTTTGGATTTTGGATTTTGGATTTTGGATTTTTCTCCTTTTTTCCCCTTCTCTTTTTCTCCCTTTCTTTTCTTACCAAAGCTACGCCCGTCAAAACTTTGTGCCAACGTCCCGAAAGCAATTCCAACATTCGCCGCGCATCGTCTAAATCCTTTGGCTTGCCGATGATTTTTTCATCAATTACAACAATCGTGTCCGCTCCTAAAACCAAAGCGTTTTCGTAATTTTCTGCAACGAATTCGGCTTTTTCCTGCGCCAGCCTTTGCACATAATCATCTGGTTTTTCATTAAAAAATTCGATTTCGTCAATGTCGGCAACTCGCTTTTCAAATTCCCAGCCGACAAGGTTTAAAATTTCCGCCCGCCGCGGACTTCCTGATGCCAATATTAATTTTGGAAGATTTATCATTGAACATTTCACATTTAACATTTATCAATTATCATTTATTATTTGATAAATGTTTAATGATAAATGTTAAATGAGATATGAACGAACTTTTTCGCGCCTTGCCGAAATTATTAAAGGAACTTGACGACAATGAAGAATTGCGTGAAGCCGTTACGCTGGCGGCTTGGCGAAAAATTGCGGGTGAATCTCTGCGAAAACACGCCGTGCCATTTCGACTTTTTAATAAACATCTGATTGTCGCCGTCAGAGATAATATGTGGAAACGGCATCTTGATACGTTGAGCGGACAAATGATTTTCAAACTCAATTCCGTGCTTGGTCAGGCGGTTGTTACGTTTATCGAGTTTCGGATTGATGAAGAAACCATTCTGCAGAAAACTAAAAATGAGCAAAGCTCAACGCTTTCCGACGAACAATTGAGAGAAATCGCTCTGGAAAAAGTTACGCCGAAACTTCGACATTCGGCAGATGCGATTAAAGACGACAATCTGCGTTATCAATTTCTGCTCGCGGCGGGAAGCTGCTTGGCGCGGAAAGAGAAAATGAAAAAATAATAGATTTTTACGAAAATGTTATGGCAATTACAAAAGAAGATATAAAAAAAATCGCAAAACTCGCACACTTAGAAATTACCGAAGAGGAAGTCGCACTTTACACGCCGCAGATGGCAGAGATCGTCGCTTATGTCGAACAACTAAACGAACTCGACACCGAAAACATCGAACCTGCCATCGGCGGTTTAACGCCTGAAGGCGAAGCAACCCAAACGAGACGCGAAGATGTTCCGCACAAATCTTTGGGACAAGAACTTGCGCTTGACCAAGCGCCATTGGCATCTCACGGACATTTTCGCGTTCCGAAAGTGTTATGAGAAAAGAAATCAGAAATCAGAAATCAGAATTAAAATGAAAAAAGAAAGTTTGCGGAAAATTGTTTTTTTCTGTCTTCTGTCTTCTGTCTTCTGTCTTCTGTCTTGCAGTGTTCCAAATTTGGAAAGCAAAGAATGCACCGAAGCGCGAAATACAGTCAAAGAATTATATTCATATCATTTCGGAAACGATATGAAATTTACAAAGGAAAATTTGAAACAGCGTGAAAAGTATTTAAGCGAAGAGTTGAAGCAGGAATTAGAAAAAAAAACCGAAAGCGCGACAGATTATTTTACCGCGACGGACGATTATCCGAAAGCATTTCGCATCGGCAATTGCAATGTCGTTGAAATGGATAAAAAGGTAAATATGCAGGTTTTGCTCTTTTGGAAAACGGACACGCGAAGCGAACAAAAGGAAATCTACGTTGAAGTTATTAAAGATAAAGACAAGTGGTTGATAAATAAAACAGAAAGTAAATAATGAGCGAAATAAAATCGAAAATTGAAAAAACTTTGGATAACGCAGAAAAACTAAACGAAACATTAAATTCCTTTCTGACGATTGAGCGCGAATATGCGACAAAACGCGCCGAAGAGTTGGAAATTTCCGCAAACGAAAATCAATCTTTGCGCGGCGTTGCAATCGCCGTTAAAGACAATATCTGCACGCGGTTTTCGCAGACTTCATGTGGTTCGCGGATTTTGGGAAATTACCAGCCGCAATACAACGCAACGGCGGTTGAAAAACTGCTCGATGCGGGCGCGATTGTTATCGGCAAAACGAATATGGACGAATTTGCGATGGGTTCTTCCAATGAAAATTCGGCATTTGGAACTGTAAAAAATCCATGGGACACGATGCGGGTTCCCGGCGGAAGTTCGGGCGGTTCGGCAGTGGCGGTTGCGTCAAACGTGGTTCGCGTTTCTTTGGGTTCGGAAACCGGCGGTTCCGTGCGTCAGCCGGCTTCGTTTTGCGGAATCGTCGGCTTAAAACCGACTTACGGCAGAATTTCGCGTTACGGTTTAGTTGCGTTTGCTTCATCGCTTGACCAAATCGGAATTTTCGGACAAACGGCGAAGGACGTTGCCGAAGTTCTTCAAGTAATTGCCGGACGCGACAAATACGACGCGACAACGGCAGAAACGGAAGTTCCGAATTACGCCGCTGAATTGGAAAAAGAAATAAAGGGAAAGAAAATCGGCGTTCCGCGTGCGCTTTTCGGCGAAGGTTTGGACGAAGAAGTAAGAAATTCGGTTGAACAGGCGATTGAAAATTATCGAGATTTAGGCGCGGAAATTGTTGATGTCGAATTGCCGAACTCGAAATATTCAATCGCGGTTTATTACATTTTGGCAACTGCCGAAGCATCTTCAAACCTGGCACGTTTTGACGGTGTGCGTTATGGTTTTCGGGCGGAAAACGCGCCCAAGCTGCGCGAAATGTATATGGAAACCCGCTCGGTCGGTTTCGGTGCGGAAGTAAAACGCCGGATAATGCTCGGAACTTATGTTTTATCTTCCGGTTATTACGAAGCATATTATGCCAAAGCGCAAAAAGTCCGCACGCTCTTAAAACAAGATTTTCTCAATGCTTTTGAAAAATGCGACGTAATTTTAACGCCGACCGCGCCGACTGTCGCGTTCAAAATCGGTGAAAAATCGGATGACCCGCTGGCGATGTATCTGAGCGATATTTACACAGCATCAGCAAATTTGGCGGGCATTCCGGGCATTTCCGTGCCGTGCGGTTTGTCTTCGGAAGGGCTGCCGATTGGTTTGCAGCTTGCGGGGAAAAATTGGTCGGAAGATGTTTTGTTGAACCTAGCGAATGTATATGGAAATGAATTTCCGCTTAAGGCAAAACCTAAACTGGCAATTACGGATTACAAAATTGAGCAGAATCCGCATTAAAAGTTTTGAGCCACTACCATAATTTATAAGAAACTTGGCTTTCAAATTCCATCCGGTTATTTCCACTCGGATGCCAAAAACAAAGGCGTGCGGCGTGAAGGCACAAACGCGGAAACTCGCGCCCGTAATATAGTTTATCACCGACTATTGGATGTCCGATAAAAGCGCAGTGAATCCGCAGTTGGTTGGTTCTTCCCGTTACGGGTTCGAGTTCGAGCAGTGTTTTGTCGGAAAATCTCTCCAACACGCGAAAACGGGTTTCCGATTGCTTACCGTCCGCTTTGACATTCCATTGTTTTTTATCGGCGCAGCGTCCGATTGGCGCGTTTATTGCGCCGGAATCATTTTCGACTACGCCTTCGACCAACGCCAGATACTTCTTTTTAACCAATTTGCGCTGAAAATGATCTGCCAAAACCCGCAAAGCGCGATTTGTTTTGGCAATTACCATCAAACCGGAAGTTTGACGGTCAAGCCGGTGAACGAGTCCGGGACGAACGATTTTGGATTTCGGATTTTGGATTCTGGATTTATCACTATCCGTAGTTTCTTTTTTTTCCTCTGAATTTTTGTTTTTCTGCGACTCAAAGTTCAGATAATAAGTCAAAGCATTCAAAAGTGTTCCGCTTTTCTGCTTGAATGTCGGATGAACAAGCATTCCCGCCGGTTTATCAATAACTATTATTTCCTCATCTTCAAAAACGATTTCAAGCTACAGTGGTTCGGGCTTCATCGCGGTTTCGGCGTTCAAATCAACTTCAATTTCAACTTTGTCATCTTTTTGTAAATGATAACCGCCGTTTGCAGATTTGCCGTTGATTGTGCATTTGTCTTTTTTCAGCAAATTGCACAGATACATCTTGCTGAGTGCCGTTATTTCCGCGAACAAAAATTTATCAAGACGATTTTTTTTAACAGTTTCGGTGATATGAAATTGCAGTTTTGTTTGCACAACTTTTAATAATAGAAAAGTGATAACTGAAAATTTAACCCAGCTTTTCATTGACAAAAGTGAAAATTCCGGTTGCCACACTGACCACGATAAAAGTTGCTATAGCTCGCCAAACTGTATCATAAACTTCCGTTTGCCAAATTGCCCAAATACACAAAACAGTGCTGGCAACTAAGGAAATCGTAATTATGATAAAAGAAATAGTTCTGACGAGTTTCGGCTCGACTACACCCTTTATCTCGCGTTTCGATTTGACCGCTGATTCATTTTTTGGTTGTTCCATTTGATAGCTATAATAAATTTAAAACCGCCCAAAGTGAAACAACCGAAATCAATATCCAAAGCAAAACGCCTTGTATTAATGGTTTAACGCCGACTTTTTTCAGTGTTTCACGCGACAAACTTGCTCCAATCAGAAAAAGCGTTATGGTCAAACCCTTTTTCGCCAGCATCACCAGCGAATCAAACAAACTGGGCGGAAATGTCGGAGGTATGTAGGTTCTGACTATCGTCGCCAGCAAAAAGAATAAAATAAAATACGGAATAGCAATTTTAGCTTTTTTTTCGCTTTTTCCATGATACAGAAATGAAAAAAGAAATGCGAGCGGCGCAATCCAAAGCGCACGGGCAAGTTTAACGGGTGTCGCAACCGCCAACGCTTCCGCCCCGTAACTTTGCGCCGCGCCGACCACCGAAGAAGTATCATGAATGGAAATCGCCGCCCATATTCCAAACTGATTTTGCGAAAGATTAAGAGCGTGTCCGATGATCGGAAAAACGAACAGCGCGATTGAATTTAATATAAAAACTGTTCCCAAGGACACGGAAATTTCTTCGCTGTCGGCGTCAATGACGGGCGCAACCGCCGCAATCGCGCTGCCGCCGCAAATCGCTGTTCCCGATGAAATTAAGTTTGAGGTTTTATCCTTAACTTTAAGCAGTTTTCCGAGCAGAACACCGACGACAAGCGTTCCGAAAATAGTTATAATCGTAAATAAAATTCCCTGCTTTCCGGCTTTATAAACTTCCGTCAAATTCATTCCAAAGCCGAGCAGAACAATCGAAACCTGTAATAAAATTTTTGTAATTTTACTCGTTTGCTGGGAAAATGGATTACCAAAAGTCAGCGCGACAAAAAGCCCGCAGGCGAGCGCAATCGGCGGCGAAACAAACGGCGTTAAGCAAACGAAAAGCAAAAGGAAAAAGATAATTTTTTGCCAGGTCATAAAATTTAACCGAAAAATAAAAAGACAGGATAAAGAAATTATCTCATCCTGTCCATCCTGTCCATTTCTGTTAAATAGTCTTAGTTTCTGCCGATGCCGAAAACCTTTCGCAAAATATCCGTTGTTCTGCCAACGCGGTTTATTTTGCCTTGCCTTGATTAGCGACGGCTTCCTGCGCGGCTTTGAGAGTTTCCGGGTCGCCGAGATAATAGCTTTTCGTTGGCTTTGAATTTTCACCTAATTCATAAACGAGCGGAATGCCCGTCGGGATATTGCGATGGACAATATCTTCATCGGAAATCGCGTCAAGATACTTAACAAGAGCGCGTAGAGAATTGCCGTGCGCGGTGATAATCAAGCGTTTTCCGGCTTTGATTTTCGGCATAATTTCCGTTTCATAATACGGCACGACACGCTCGACGGTGTGTTTTAAGGCTTCGGCTTTCGGAAATTTTCCCGCTTCTATCAAAGCATAGCGCGGGTCTTTGCCGAGCCAGCGTTCGTCGGTTTCTAATAAATCATTCGGCGGAATGTCGTAACTTCTACGCCAAATCAAAACTTGTTCCTCGCCGTGCTGCGCCGCCATTTCCGCTTTGTTTAAGCCTTGCAGCGTGCCGTAATGCCGCTCGTTTAACAGCCACGATTTCGTTTCGGGAATCCACATCAAATCCATCTCGTCAAGGATTATCCAGAGCGTTCTGATGGCACGTTTCAAAACCGACGTATAAGCCTCGTCAAAGGTAAAACCTTCGGCTTTTAAAAGCTGCGCCGCGGCGCGTGCCTCCTCGCGTCCTTTGTCGGAAAGGTCAACGTCCTTCCAACCCGTAAAACGATTTTCCTTGTTCCATTCGCTTTCGCCGTGTCTGATTAAAACTAATTTGTGCATACGTTTATTTTAGATTCCAAATTTCAAATTTCAAATTTCAGATTCATTATTTAGTATCTTTTGCGCTTCGCCAACCAGATAAAGCGAACCCGTAACGCAAATCAATTCGTCTCTATCGGTAATGCTAAAGGCTAAGTTTAACGCATCTTTCACATTTTCGGTCAGAAAAAATTTGTCCTTTGTAAAACTCTTCAAATCTTCTGTCTTTGTCGAACGCGGATTATCGGGCTTAGTTAAAATTAATTTGTCAGCTTTCGGAAAAAGAATCTCAGCAATTTCGGATAAATCTTTATCTTTCATCGCCCCGAAAACCAGCGTAATCGGTTGTTTAATAAATTCGTCCAAATATTCCCTCAATGCTTTTGCGCCGGCGACGTTATGCGCTCCGTCGAAAAGAATTGAAGGAGTGTCCGCATTAACCCAAAATTCTAATCTGCCTTTATGTTCGGCAGTTTCCAAGCCGCTTTCAATACTTTCTTTCGGAATCTTGAAATTAAAATCTCGTAGATTTTCGGCAACGTGAATCGCCAAGGTCGCATTTGTCCATTGATGCTTTCCCTGCATCCAAAAATCAACTTTGTAATTAGATTTTTTTGTCGTAAAAGACAAATAAAGCAAACCGCCGCCCAAATCTTCTATCAGCTTTACATTCGGAATCGCCCAAATCGGCTCAACACCGACTTCGCGGCATTTTCCGTAAATCACATTTTCGGCTTCCCGTTTCTGTGGCAAAACTAACACTCTTGTATCTTCCCGAATTACCGCCGCTTTTTCCGCTGCAATTTCCGTTAAACTATTTCCCAATATATTTTGATGGTCAAAATCAATCGACGTAATCGCCGCGATTTCCGCGCGTGTCGCTGTCGTCGCGTCAAATCTTCCGCCAAGTCCTGTTTCCAAAATTGCAATTTCTACTTTATTATCTGCAAACGCACTCAAAGCAATTGCCGTAACTTGCTCAAAATATGTCGGAACGCTTTCGAGTTCTCCTTTTTCAACCAGATTTTCTGATATTTCTCTAATTTTTGTCGCGTATCGGGCAAAATCATCTTCACCGATTTCTTTGCCTTCGATTTTGATTCTTTCGGTTATCGAAATTAAATGCGGTGATGTGTAAAGACCTGTTTTAATTCCAGCCGAAATGCAGATTGAATCTAAAAAAGCACAAACCGAGCCTTTGCCGTTTGTGCCTGCGACTTGAACTTTAAGAAAGTTTCTCTCAGGATTATTTAATGCTTCAAGAAGTTTTCGGATATTCTCAAGTCCGAGCTTCATCGCTAAAACTTCATTGCCGAGATTGAGAAGATATTCGAGCGATTCAGAAAAATTCATTTTCAAAAACTATTTGATTTCTTCGTTCATCATAAAATCCAACAAACGAATAACCGTTTCGCGTATCTCGCGGCGGTCAACGACCATATCAACCATTCCGTGTTCGAGCAGAAATTCGCTGGTTTGAAAACCTTTTGGCAATTTTTGTCGAATAGTTTGTTCAATCACGCGCGGTCCGGCAAAACCAATTAACGCTTTTGGTTCGGCAATAATTACATCGCCGAGCATCGCAAAACTCGCCGTTACGCCACCTGTGGTCGGGTCGGTCAGCACGGAAATAAACGGCAGACGCGCATCGTGGAGTCGGGCAAGTGCAGAAGAGATTTTCGCCATCTGCATTAAAGATAAAGTTCCTTCCTGCATTCGCGCCCCGCCGGAAGCTGCGAAAATCACAACCGCGCCGCGTTTTTCGATAGTGCGTTCAATCAAGCGCGTGATTTTTTCGCCGACCGCCGAACCCATCGAACCGCCGATAAAATCCATCGCCATCGCGCCCGCATAAACCGGATGTCCGCCGACTTTTCCCTTGCCTGACACAATCGCTTCCGGCAGACCGGAAGATTTTTTTGCTTGTTCGATGCGGTCTATGTATGGTTTTGTATCAACAAATTCGAGCGGGTCGGCACTGGTTACTTCTTCATCTAACTTTTCATATTCGCCTTCGTCGAACAAAGAATCCAAACGCTCGCGGGCGTTAAACCGAAAATGATAACCGCAATGCGTGCAAACCTGCAGTGATTCTTTAAGTTCGCCTTTGTAAAGCGGATTTTCACATTCGAGACATTTAACAAAAATCCCTTCCGTTTTTACCTTGCGTTCCTCGTCCGCAATTTGTTCTTCTATTTTGGGTTTGTTCCGGCTAAACCAAGACATATTAAATTTTGATTAACTTTTGCAAATTATTTAACTGCTAAGGTTATCATAAGGCGGAAAATAATCTAAAGCGAAGTGCCGATTAAGTAAAATTAGCTTGTTTCTCCTATTCTTAAATGCTAAATTCAAATGGTTCTGTAACAATTAAAGATTTTGAAGTTTAAATTTAAGTTATGAAAAACTCCCTTATACTGTTTGCGTTTCTTTTATTATTTTGCGTATCAAACTCTCATTCAGCCGTTAAAACTTGGGATGGCGGCGGCGCGGACAACAATTGGACAACGGCGGCAAATTGGGTCGGCGATGTTGCGCCCGTTGTTAATGACGATTTAATTTTTCCCGCAACGGCGGCAAAATTTACGGCTAACAACAACTTTTTCTTTCAAACGACATTTCGTTCAATCACAATTGAAGGCGCAGATTATACGATTGGCGGAAGTCCTTTTCGTTTAACTGATGGATTGACCGTCAAGAGCGGCACGCAGTCGATAAACACAGCGATTAGCTTAACCCAAACGCAAACTTTTACTGCCGCACAAGATGCGTTGGTTCATATTGCCGCCGTGAGAGTCGGCAGTTTTACGCTGACGGTTGGCGGCGACGGTTTTATCGGAATTGGAGTTATTTCAGATGCCGGAAATATGATAAAAACGGGCTTAGGTATAGTTTATATTTTCAGCGGAGCGGATTTCAGCGGCGCGATAAATATCGAAAACGGAATTTTGGTCATTGACGCGAACATTCCAAATAGTCCCGTTATCATCAATTCTACAATCGGAAGTGAATTCAATTTCGGCGCACTTGCCGGAACAGGAACAGTCGGAACAACTAATATCAATTCAGGCGCAATCACTTCGGGAACTTTGACCTCGCTAACCGGAATTTTAACCGTTCAAGGAAATCTGACTGTTGGCGCAACCGGTTTAGTAGCCATAAAAATTGCAGGAACTACGCCCGGAGTCAACGGATACGACCAAATAAAAGTTAACGGCACGGTAAATCTGAACGGAGCGATACTTGAGCTAATTCCTTTGGAAGATTTTCTTCCCGCAATTGGTAATTCATTGACAATTATCAATAACGACGGAACTGACGCAGTGGTCGGAACTTTTGCCAATTTGCCTGAAGGCGCAAGTTTCAGCTCGCCTTTTGGTCTGGCGTTTCGCATTACTTATCGAGGCGGCGACGGCAACGATGTGGTTGTTACGCGAGTTAATAAAGCACAATTTGATTTCGACGGCGACGGCAAATCTGACATTGCCGTTTTTCGCCCGTCAAACGGAACTTGGTATGAAAATTTGAGCGGTAATGGAAGTTTTGCCGGTCAGCAATTCGGCGCAAGCGAAGACAAAATCGTTCCCGCCGATTATGACGGCGACAACAAAACCGATATTGCCGTTTTCCGCCCGTCAAACGGCACTTGGTATATTAAGCGCAGTTCCGACAATACTTTTTACGGTGTGCAGTTTGGCGCCAGCGAAGATATTCCCGTGCCGAACGATTACGACGGCGACGGACGCGCCGACATCGCCGTTTTCCGACCTTCAAACGGCACTTGGTATCAAACGAGAAGTTTCGGCAATCAATTTTTCGCACAACAATTTGGGCAAAACGGCGATAAACCGCTCATCGGTGATTTTGACGGCGACGGCATCGGCGATTTAGCGGTTTTTCGCGGCGGAAATTGGTATTTGTTTGAGAGCGCAACCGATTCTTTTCGCACAGTCCAATTTGGTCTTGCGACGGACGTTCCGACTCCGGCTGATTTTGACGGCGACGGCGGAACCGATATTGCCGTCTTTCGACCTTCAAACGGCTTTTGGTATCGCTTAAACAGTGGCGATAATAATTCGTTTGCGGCGGTTCAATTCGGCGTTGCCGAAGATAAACCTGTTCCGGCGGATTATGACGGCGACGGCAAATCTGATATTGCCGTGTTCCGTCCAAGCAACGGCGTTTGGTATTTATTGCGCTCAACGGCAGGTTTTACCGGCGTAAGTTTCGGTCAAAGCGGCGATAAACCTGTGCCGAATGCTTTTGTGCCGCAGTAGATTTCAGATTCCAGATTCCAAATTTCAAAATTAAATTTGGAATCTGGAATCTGAAATCTGGAATCTGAAATTATTTTAATATATTGAGCATTTCAGCGTGAATTAAACCGTTATTTGCACAAATCGGCGGCGCGTAAATGCTGAACGGCGAATCATCGTAATAAGAAACTCGTCCGCCAGCTTCTTCAATCAATAAAACGCCCGCTGCTACGTCCCACGGATGTAAGCCTTCTTCCCAAAAACCGTCGAAACGTCCGCAAGCGACATATGCCATATCAATCGCTGCCGAACCGTCGCGCCGCAATCCACGCGATTTTAAGATAAATTCCGTAAAATGCCGCGCAAAATTTTTGCGTTGCGCGAAATCATATGGAAAACCTGTTACGAGAAGTGCTTCGCTGAGTTTTTCCGTATCTGAAACACGGATTGGTCTGCCGTTCAAAGTCGCGCCTTGTCCTTTTTCGGCGGCAAAAAGTTCATCGCGCGTCGGGTCAAAGGTTACGCCGACAACAATTTCTCCATTGTGTTCGAGTGCCAGCGTTATGCAAAAACACGGATAGCCGTGCGCATAATTCGTCGTGCCGTCGAGCGGGTCAATTATCCATTTCCACGCCTTTTCGCCTTCGATGATAACAACACTTTCGCCCGATTCTTCGGCTAAAATCGAATGTTTTGGATAATAAGACCGGATTTTTTCGATGATGTATTTTTCGGAAGCTAAATCTGCTTCCGTAACAAGATTAATGTTGCCTTTAAAGGATATATTTATTTTTCGCCCGAACTTTTCAAGCAGGATTTGTCCGGCTTCACGCGCCGTTTCGATGGCAAAATTTAGCATTTAATTTTTAGATTTTAGCGAAAGAAAATATCAACATAATCCGTTACACCGTCGCACGGATTATTCATTTCCTGCAAACGCCAGTACTTACGATTTTTTGTAATGGCAAAAGTCATTTCACCTGTCCGGGTGCAGGGTTCGCCATTGTTGATGTGGCTGACTTGCATTACAATTTCGCCGTCAAACAAAAATTCTTTAGCGTCAATTTTGGTAATCACGCCGTCAACTTTCACAAAATCGCTGCCTTTACGTTGTTTTTGTTCTCCTTTGAGATAAAAAACGCCGTTTTTGTTTGAAACGATTGCCGAGCCGAAATAATCCCAGCTAATCCATTGCAAAGAGAAAAGATGTTTGCCGAGCAGCATTTTTTTGGCATTCGGATCGTTGATTACAGTCTTTTGTTGGGCAAAAACAGAAAAACTAAAACCGGCAACAATCGATAAACCCGCGTAAATTATTTTCTTTAACATATTCTCTTTATTTGATGAACTTTTCGCTTAATTCAAGAAATTCCTGAATTTGCGAGTCCCAGAATATCCAGTTGTGTCCGCCGGGAAGTTCGCGGAATTCGTGCGGAACTTTCTTCTCCTGCAAAAGGTTAGCAAAATCGCGGTTGCTTCGATAAAGCATATCTTCCGTGCCGCAATCCAAATAAATAAATGGCAAACTTTTTATTTTATCGGCGGGCATTTCGCGCACTATTTGAAAAATTTCGTTTTCACGGCGCGTTTTGCTGTCCGCCGCGCCATAGACGCTCATAATTGTTTTCGAAATAAAAGTGTTTCCGCCGAGTTCTTTTTCCGTCCACAAAGCCGCGCCGAGCGCACCGCTAAATGAACCGACCACCGCAAACATTTCGGGATACTTTAAACCGAATTTGATTGCGCCGTAACCGCCCATCGAAAGTCCGGCAATTAAACGATTTTCCCGCGCTGTTTTGACGCGGTAATTTTTTTCGATTTCGGGGATAAGTTCTTTGATTATATAACTTTCGTATCTGTCGTTGAAAACAGTTGCGCTGTCGGTGAACCAACCGTTATCGCCTTCGGGCATCACGATTATGTAGTTGTATTTCGCCGCGTACTCAGTCAGTTTTGTTTTGTCTGTCCAATTGTCGAAATGTCCCGTCAAACCGTGAAGCAGATAAAGTATCGGATAAAAAGTTTTTTCGTTTGAATTTTGATAATTAACCGGTAAAATTAGGCGATAAGGCATTTCCCGCGCCATCAACTTGCTATTAAGTTTGAGATTTACGACTTTATGCGGAAGTTCGACTTTTGGTTTTGCGGTTTGTGCCTCAGCCGCAAAAGGTAAAATCAACGAACAAACAAAAAGCCAAAATATAAACAACTTTAATCCATGTTTATTCTTCATTTTATTTTTCTTTATCCGAAAAATCGGCTCAACCAACCGCTGTTCTCATTTTTATCAATGACCTGCGCGAGTTCGCCCGCGTCCAGCCAAACACCCGAACAAGTGTCGCACATGTCAATCGTGATATTTTCGTGATTGGTTTCAACCAGTCTGCCGTCGCATTTCGGACAGTTCAAATTCAAATTCTTTGTCTCTTCTACCACGAGTTTCGACTTCATTTTTTCGATTAGCTCTTGTTCCTTACGATGAAAATACTCGTTCTCTAATGCCTTTCCGCGTTCATCCATTTCGATTGCCATAACAATTGCTCTCCCTTTAATTTATAAATTATTTAATATGAAAAATAACAGACTTCTGTAGAAGTTTCAAAAGTTGAAATTCCTGCAATGTAAAAAAATTAACGTATAAAGACAAAAAATTAAACAGTCAGCCCCTTTAAAAATGTAGCACCGTTTAGGGAAATTCCAACAACACAGTTTCGCCCAAAAACAAATCACCGAAGCATTAACTGTATAAAAAAAAATATCTTTGAAATCAATTACGATAGATAATAGTAGAAAAAAAGAGCCTTATTTTTCTACACTTAAATCTAAACCACCCCTTTTTCAGATTTGATAAAGGAAGATTCGGGCGCATTTCTCGAAAATTTCCGTTTATTTCTCGAAGAGGTATGCAAAAATTTGTAGATGGATTCGTCTGCCCACAGAGAGCGAAAGAAAATTAACAGAATAATCTTTGAATCCATGTCGTTGGAAAAAGCAAATTCTAAATCGAATAGAGGGAATTTCAAATCGAAAAAGTTTCAACGTAGTAGATTAGCGGGCTTCCGGCGAGTAAGCAACTAGACTATTACTTAACTACCATTAAACAAAAAAGCTATTGATAGTCAGTATTTGCGCTATCAGATAAATCAAAATCAATCAGTAAGGAGAACAGTTATGCTAAATTTTAGAA
>MWZA01000156.1 GCA_002050455.1 Acidobacteria bacterium 5-1
ATTTTGCCGCGGGCGCAAGGCGGCGAAAGCACTCCGCAAAATCTGGCGACGGCTTGCGTTCCCTGCAATCAACGAAAAGGCAATCGCACACCCGAACAAGCGAGAATGCCCTTGCTGACTTCGCAAAGATATTTGAGCATCGGACTCGACCGCGTTTTGCTCTGCCATTACGCCGAATCAAAACCCGAATGGAAGAAATATCTCTTTATGGAAGAGTTCGAGGTTGAGCAGAAAATCGCCGCCTAATTCGGATTGTGGAAATCGAATAAAACCGTTTTCCGCAATCTGAATACTTCGTCTTTCTCCAATTATTTTCTCAAATTAATTGCTTCAATTGTCATATGAATTTATAAAAAAGGAATTTGTATGAAACTTATTTTTATCTACGGCGCACCGGCGGTCGGGAAATTAACCGTCGCCAACAAGATAGCCCAACAAACCGATTTCAAAGTGTTTCACAATCATTTAAGCATTGACGCAGTCGAACCCGTTTTCGATTTCGGTACAAAATCGTTTTGGAAAATCGTTGATTTAATTCGCGTGGAAACCGTTGCGGAAGCGGCGCGTGTCGGACAAAATTTGATTTACACTTTCTGCTACGCGAAGGATTTGGATGACGCGCACGTTGCGAAGATAACAAAAGCCGTCGAAGACAACGGCGGCGAAGTTTGCCTTGTTTTGCTTGTTTGTGAAAAATCAGAACTCGAAAAGCGAGTTTTAGAAAAATCTCGGCTGAAATTTAATAAGGCGAATAATCTAAAAATTTTGCACGAGATTTTGGAAAAATACGATTTGTCTTCGCCCGTGCCGGAACGCGAAAGTTTGGTCATTGACAACCTGAATCTTTCGCCCGAAACGGTGGCAAATCAAATAATTAAGCATTTTGAATTAAATAAAACTTTGCGGAGTTTTCAAAAAATGTTATAATCCAAAAACTTTATGAAAAATCTGCAAGTAAAACTTTCCAAAGAGCTTCTCAAAAAACTCGGCATCGCGCCGAAGGAATCCTGTCGCCTGTAATTTCCGCCTTTTAATTTTACTCTCTTGTTTGGATTTATTTTGTAAATCCGGTTTCTAATCGTTTTTTAAATACGATAAAGTTTCAATTTCAAATTCATGCTTAAATTTCATAACACATTATCGGGACAATTAGAAGAGTTTCAACCTTTGAATAATAAAGACGTGCGGCTTTACATCTGCGGTCCGACGGTTTGGTCTTACGCGCACATCGGCAACTTTCGCACGTTCACGTTCGGCGACGTTTTGCGGCGTTATCTGAAATATAAAGGTTACAATTTGACTCACGTGATGAATCTCACGGACGTTGATGACCGCATTATCAACGAGGCGAAAAAAGCTGGAAAGGTGATTGACGAATTTACCGCGCCGTTCGTCGAAGCGTTTTGGGAAGATTCGGACGCGCTTGGAAACGAGCGACCGGAAATTGCGCCGCGAGCGACGGAACACATTGCGGAAATGATTCAGATTATCGAAAAACTTTTGGAAAACGGACACGCTTACGAATCCGAAGGCTCGATATATTACCGCATTTCCGCTTTTGCGGATTACGGTAAACTCTCAAAAATCAATTTTCAAGGAAACATTTCTGGTGCGTCCGGCAGAGTTGACACCGACAAATATGACAAGGAAAACGCTAACGATTTCGCGCTATGGAAATTGGTTAACGAAAATGAACCGACAGGTTGGGACGCTTCTTTCGGGCGCGGTCGTCCGGGCTGGCATATCGAATGTTCGGCGATGGCGATGAAATACTTGGGCGAAACTTTCGACATTCACGCGGGCGGCGTTGACTTGAAATTCCCGCATCACGAAAACGAAATCGCCCAATCCGAAGGCGCAACCGCCAAACTTTTTGCAAAGATTTGGCTGCATTCGGAACATCTCAAAGTCGAAGGCGAAACGATGTCAAAGAGTTTAGGAAATTATTACACTTTCCGCGATTTGATTGAAAAAGGTTACACGGCTTCGGCAATTCGCTATTTGCTTTTGAGCGTTCCGTATCACAAACAATTGAATTTCACGTTTGAAACTTTGGACGGCGCGGAAAATACGATTGCGCGGCTGCGCGATTTTCGCAACCGTTTGTCGGAAGCCAATCCCAAAGACGGCATCAATCCCGATTTGCAGGAAAAAGCAAAAAATTATCTGGCGGATTTTGAAAGCGCAATGGACGATAATCTGAACACTTCGCAGGCTTTGGCGGCGTTGCACAATCTTGTGCGCGAAGTGAATACGGCTTTAGCACACGAAATTGTTTGCACCGAAGACCGCAGTTTAATTTTGTATATAATTGACAAATTCGATTCGGTTTTAAATATCTTCGGCGAGGTTAAAGAAGAAATGCTCGACGCGGAAATTGAGAAACTTATCGAAGAACGCCAGGAAGCACGGCACAATCGAGACTTTGCGCGGTCGGATGAAATTCGTGATTTACTGGCGGAAAAAGGAATCGTTTTGGAAGATACGAAAAACGGCGTGAGATGGAAAAGAAAATAATTGAGGAGCAAAATTATGGCAGAAATTACCATTCAAATTTCCGAAGAAGAATTAAAAGGCGTTATGCAGGCTTATCAAACTTTGCAGAATTTTTTGGAAAAAATCACTTCGCCAAATGAATTATACCAAGCAGAATTTTTAGAAGGTCTGCGGGAAGCGCAAGCAGAAGTGCAAAAAAGCCAAACGTCGGAGGTCAAAATTTTTGCCGACTTCGTTCAATAAACGCAAAATTCAAAGGACTAATCGTTTCGGCAGAGATGTCAAAAAATTTTCTGAAAATGTTCAAGCGGAAGCGTTCAATATCGCTCGACTTCTTTCTGAAAATATATTTGACGAAACTTTGAATGTCCGCCGAATGACTGGCTTCCGGGATATTTTTCGAGTTGTTGTTTTAAGAATTACCGAATGATTTTCTCGTTCGACGCAGAGAATTTATATCTGTTGAGAATCGGGCATCGGCGAGAAATTTATCGTGCGTATAGAGATATAAAAATTTAGTTTAATACAAATTGCATTTATTTCCCTTTCTCGACAACTACAAGAAACGCCTTCAAACCTTGTGCTTCAAAAACCTTCGGTTCGCCGATTTTATAGCCTTTTTCGAGGAATGTTTGTAAAGGTGGTTTAAGATAATCCAAATCCGTATCACGAAAGGCAATCCAAAATTTATTGCCACCGATGCCGTTCACATCTGTCGTTTGCACGGCGTTAAAACCGCGCGGCAGAAAATATGCCGTGTCTTCTTTGAGTCCAGGAATTCCGCTAACTTTTATTATTTGGAAATTTTTCTCCAAATCACGCAAATTAAACCAAAAAAGATACGCCACTTCGTCTTCAAAAACATAGATTTTAGTCGGTGCATCTTGTTCTGTTTCGTGTAAATTTACCGCCAAATTTTCCCACGCGCACCAAATAAACGTTGTTGTTCCGCGTTGGATTTGCAGCCAAAAGGCAATGCCAAACAGCAAAAAAATGGAAGCCGACAAAATCGTTTTAACTTGAGAAATTTTAATTTTATTCAAAACCTTCGCTGACAAGACAGCAAACGGCGCGAAAACAATTATTAGGTGCCGCGTCCCCCAAACCGAAAAAGGTAAAATCCAACTTGCAATTAAAGCCAGCAAAATCGGCGTTGCAATAAAAATCAAAAGAAAATAAAAGGCGTTTTTTTCTTTATCGGTTTCAGCTTTCCGATTCAAGAAATAAAAAACAAAAGCCGCGCTGACAATCAGCAAAATCGGCACGCTGATAAAATAAATTGAAGCTACGTCAATGCTGCTTGCCTGATAATAAAACGGCTCAAACAAATCAAGCAAAAATTGAAAAAGCGTCGGCAAGTTCGGCTTGCCTGCCCAACCTAGATTTTGCGAAACATCCGCATTTATTTTTGAGGCTTGAAATATGGTTAGAAACCAAGGCACGAAGCCTATCGCCGTTGAGCCAAACATAATAAGAATTTGCCTGATTTTGATACGCTGCAGAAACAGGACGGCAAACACTTCCGTCAAAACGATAAACCAACCGAAATACTGCGTATAAACGAGCAAAATATTGACAATTGTTAAAAACCAAATTCCTTTGCCGACATTCAGAAAACGCGCAAAAAGCCACATCGAAAAAAGCGACAGGCACAGCAAAAGGCTATACATTCGGACTTCTTGAGAATATTTGATGAGTGAACCGTTGACGGCGAGAAAAGTTAAGGCAAGCGCGATTATCGGAAAGTTTAATTTTAATTGTCGGCTGAGTAAATAAAAGGGAATTATTGCAATTATCGAAAATAAAACAGGAAAAAATCTCAGCCAAAACAGACTTTCGCCACCGACGGAAATCCAAAATTTGAGCAGAACGTAAAACAACGGCGGATGAATTAAATCCCGGGCGGCAAACCAAAAGAGATTTTGCAACCCGAGTTCGGCGGCGTGAATGCTGAAAATCTCGTCAAACCACAGGCATGAATCGGTCAGACGCCAAAAACGAAGCGAAATATAAACAAGACAAATTGCGGCGAGAACAATGAGCCAAGATTTTTCATTTAGTTTAATCAAGGTCGGATAAAAACAAAAATTATAAAGTCAAAACTCTGAACCGGAAATTAACTTGCCTAATCCAAAGGATAAAGTAACTGCAAAGTAATTAAAAGCTATCTTGAAAATACAAAGTAAGTTCTGAAAGTTTTGAGACAATTTCTAACAATTTAGAAGATAAAGTTTATAATTTCACGCCGTCGCAGAGTTTGCCGTTAATACTTGTGTAAAAAAGCGGAACTTCTGCGAATTTGTCAGTTTCGCGGCAATATGAAAGGCATTTATCAAAAGGTTTTGAGTAGACATGCAGGCTGACGGCGCGTTGGTTAAATTCCGGCAGATTTAAGATTTGATGAATTGGTTCTTCGAGTTCGACTTTGGCGGCAAGGCAATCGGAAAGTTCAAATCGGTCGGTTTCTTTAAGTCTGCAAAATCCTTTCGCCTCGTCAATTTCCAAAACTGAAAAGTTTTGCCCACGAAGCCGTCCGACCGGCACTGTCATCCAGCACATCTGGTCGGCGTGATTGTGAATGCGCGAAACTTGCCCGCGTTCCCAACACAGCGTCATTAATTCAAAACGCTCGTCTTTGTAGATTAAATTTCTCGTATAACAACGCTCGCTCCAAAAGAAAAAAGGCGTAATTGTGTCAATATCAACCGGATTATCGCCCAAAAATTGATAGACGTTTTCCACGCCGAAACCGTCATCGGAAATAGAACGCAAATGTTTAATAAATTTTTTGATTGAAACTGTCATCGCCAATACGTAAGAAAATATCAAAACCCGCGCCGCAAATCAAATTTTTAGCCGCGCAAATTTAAAAAAATCCGTTGTAATAAATTCTTTTAAGTTCGCGTCTAACGCATTTGCCGTCGGTCAATGGGTCGCCGGTGTCGTGGCAGCAAGGTCGTATCGGACTGCAAGTCAAACCGTTTTTCATTATCTGCGCCAGCTCGTTTTGTCCCAAAGCCGAAGGGTGAAAACAATCACAGCACGAAAGCTGGTCGGCGTTAAAGCGATACTGCCAAGCCGCATCGCTGTAAATAAACGACGTGCCGACAGCTTTGATTCCGCCGCCGATCATTTCGCCGCCGAGAACGACAACTCTCGAAGATCCGCCGTCGGCAATCGCCGCGTATTCGGCGGCAACTCTTTTCAGAGTGTCCCGATAGGATTTCATCGTCGAATAAGCATCGGCGATTCTCGCGGGCGAACAATCGCGCGTTAAAGAAGCGCAGATGTTCGCGTTGCTCCATAGAAATTGACAATTTGTTCCACTGACCTGACAGTTTGGTTTGTTTTGAAAATTGCAAAGCTGCGAAACACGAACCGGCGCAGCGACGGCAATTCGCGTGTTGGGAATTGACATCAGAACTTCCAAGCCTTTGCGAAACTCGCGCTCGAAAGAGTCGAACTTTGTCCGGCAGTAATTATTCGGGTCAAGGTCTGAACTCGAACAAGAGGCGTTTATTTTCGTCAGCGTTCCGGCGCAATTATCGTTATGACCGAGAAAAACCGCCGCCATTCGCGGCGCGGGATTAGCGATCAGATAACTTCTGATATTGCCTGCCTGAGTGAGAAAATCCCGCAGCATTTGCGCTCCCGAAGCGGCGTGATTGGGCATCGGCGAAAAAACGCTTGCGCGGTAATCGCACTCCAGACGCTCAACCAAACTAAGAACATTTTCGCTTCCCGCACTGCAGAAAGTAGTCCCGTGTGTGTTGCTGGTAATCCAATTGTATTGTTCTTGGTCGGCATTGGCGCACGGGGCAGAACTGCCGGCGTTAAAGCCTTTGGAGATGCTGTCGCCCGCCACGTCAATTGCCTGAATGTTCAACTGCGCGTTTGTTTTTACTGAGAGCGCAAACAGAATTGTGCAAACAAACAAGAAAACGAGTGAATTTTTTCTCATTAAGTCCTCCCCGAAATTGAATATAAGTTATTGGTGTCTTTTGCCGCTTTTATACGAAAATAAAATGCAGATTAATTCTTCACCCTTTTTTGCAAAAAGTCAACGAAATCGCCGACGTTTCGCGTCAATCCGGGAAATGTCGCCACTACTTTTCCGTCGCCGTCCATTATCGCGTAAAATGGAAGCGCAACTGTGCCGAACATATCTTGTTCCATTTGCTGTTGTTTTTGATACACATCGCCGTCGCCGTCAGTGTAAAGCCTTGCCAGAACAAAATTCGCCAACTCGTTCTTAACTTCTTTCTTTGGAAAAACATTCGCTTCCATCCAGCGGCAATTGGTGCAGGTGTAACCCGTAAAATCCACAAAAACTAACTTGTTTTCGGCTTTTGCTTTGGCTAATGCGCCTTCGTAATCGTTTTCAATCCATTTGAGTTTTTCTGCATCCGATTTATTAAAAAAGTTTCTCGAAGTTTCGGTTTCCGGCGGCAAAAACGATTCGAGTTCGCCAAGGCTCGCGCCGAAAAGTCCGGTGATTAAATAAAAACTGATTGCCAGACTTAAAATCGCCGACATAACTCGAACCGCGCCGATTCTTTCGGGTTTTGAATCGTGCGGCAGCTGGAATTTGCCCAATAGATAAATTGCTAAAATTACGCCAATCGCAATCCAAATCGCCAGAACAAACGGTCGCGTGAAAATTCCCCAATTCCAGATTAAATCCACATTTGAGATAAACTTCATCGCCGCCGCAATTTCTAAAAATCCCATCGCAACTTTGATAGAATTCATCCAGCCCCCGGCGCGCGGCAGGCTCGAAGCCCATTGCGGCACGAGCGCGAGAACAAAAAAAGGCAGGGCGAAAACGCTGGAAAAAGCGAGCATTCCGACGAGCGGCATCTGCCACGCACCTTGCGAAGCGGAAACCAGAATTGTGCCGACAAACGGCGATGTGCAGGTAAATGAAGTTAAAGTGAACGTTAAACCCATCAGAAGTGCGCCGACGATTCCGCTGCCTTCGCCTTCCCTGCTCCGCGTCAGATTATCCAATTTTGTCAAAACTCTGGTCGGAACCGTAATTTCATAAGCACCAAAGAGATTAAACGCGAAAAAGAGGAAAATGCCCGTAATTAAAAGATTAACCCAAGGGTTTGCCGCAAAAAGATTGATGCCCGCCGCACCGACAAAAATCGCTAAAAGCATTCCCAAAATTGTAAAGGTGGCGATTATTCCTACTGAATAGACGGTTGCGAGTTTGACGGCTTTGGCACGATTTCCCAACGAATGATTAGAAAAATATGAAACCGTTATCGGAATCATCGGAAAAACGCACGGCGTGAGAAGCGACAACGCGCCAAGCGTGATTGCCAACCAGATAAAGGATGAAAGCGGTAAATCACTTGGATTTGTCCGTTGTCCGTTGTCCGTCGTCCGTTGCACTGACGTTGAATTTGCGTTTATCTGATTTTCGCTACTGACAACTGATAACTGACTATTGACTACTGACTTCTTCGCATCTTCAAACCCCGCAAAGGTAACTTTCACCGTTTTCGGCGGCAGACAAACCGTGTCGTTGCAAACCTGATATTTAACATCTACAGCTAAATCACTGGCTTCTGCTTCGCTCATCGCCTTTATCGGCAAATCAAATTCAGCTTTCCCGGCGAAAAACTTTGTTTCCAAATTAAAATTCGGGTCTAATTTTGTAATCGGCGCAGGCGACGTGGTTTTACCGTCAATCTTAAATGGCAAATTTTCAGCAATCGTAATTTTGGTCGGAAAAGGTCCGCCTTCGGGTTGTTCGACAGCGTAAAGATGCCAGTTTCCTTCGATTTCTGCTTTGAGTTTAGCTTTTATCTTTTCATCGGCTTTCAGCGTTTTGCCTTCTGCATCTGATTCAAGCGACCACGAAACAGGATTTTGCGCGAAAGAAACCGGCGGCAAAACTAAAACTGCTGCAAAAATGATAATTAAAGTTTTCAGACGGGCAGTTATTAACATATTTTCACAAGATTTGATGCAGATTTTACCATTAGTTGAACTCAAAATGCGAAAATTGAAACGATTTATTCCTAAATTGTTTGTCGTTTTGCACAATCCGCCGTCTGTCGCTTATAATTTTTATAAAGTTTTGATACTTATTTTTTATAAACATTTACTTAAATACCGGCGCGGAGGATAAGAAATTTTGCCAAAAACTGCAACTCGCCAAAAGACAACGACGAAAACAAACAAAAGTTTGAGCAACGGAAACAATAAATTTGTGAAACAGAAACCGGAAGAAAAAATCACCGATAAGGTTGACCCGAAAGTTTCTCAAAACGAACATAAAGAGCGCAAAAAATCACAGAAAGGCTTGATTAAAAACGTCGAACCCGAACTTCTTAAAGAAATGCTTTACCAGATGGTTCTGGGCAGAATTTTCGAGCAAAAATGCGCGGAAGTTTATCGCATCGGAAAAATCGGCGGTTTTTGTCATCTGTATATCGGACAAGAAGCAGTCGCCATCGGTTCAATGATGACTTTACGCGAAGATGATTTGGTTATCACGGCTTACCGCGACCACGTGCAAGCAATGGTTAAAGGTATCCCGCCCGAAGCGGTGATGGCGGAACTTTACGGACGCGAAGGCGGTGTGGTGAAAGGCAAAGGCGGTTCGATGCATATGTTTTCGCAAGAACATAACTTTTACGGCGGACACGGCATCGTCGGCGGACAAATCGGTGTCGGAACGGGGATGGCTTTCGCGCAGAAATACAAAGAAACTGACAATGTTACGCTTTGTTTCTTCGGCGAAGCGGCGGTTAATCAAGGGATTTTTCACGAATCCTTAAATATGGCGCAGCTTTGGAAACTTCCCTGCATATACATCTGCGAAAACAACAAATACGGAATGGGAACTTCGCAGGCGCGGGCAATGTCTATCAGCAGTATTGCTCAAAAAGCCGAAGGTTACGGAGTTGCTTCAGAGTTTGTGGACGGAATGGACGTTTTAGCCGTCCGTGCCGCAACCGAACGCGCCATCAAACGCGCCCGCGAAAAATCTTTGCCGACTCTTCTTGAAATTCGCTGTTATCGTTTTATGGGACATTCAATGTCAGACCCGGGCAAATACCGCTCAACCGACGAAATCAAACAATACCAACTGCGCGACCCGATTTTCCTTTTCAAAGAAAGTCTTTTGGACGCAAAAGTTATTACTGATAAAGATTACGAAGAAATCGAAAATCGGGCGAAAGAAGCAGTTGAAAAGGCTTTGAAATTTGCAGAAGAAAGTCCTTTACCTGATGAGAAAGAATTGTTCACGGATGTTTATGCTTGAGCAGTGGTCGGTGGTCAGTTTATAATCTGAACCTCAAATTTAATTTTAAGGAGAAAAGATTATAGCTGTGCAAAATTATCGGCAGTTGATTGCTTGGCAGAAAGCGATGGAATCGGTTAAGCAGATTTATGAATTAACAAAGAATTTTCCGAAAGAAGAAATTTATGGTTTGACAAGTCAAATCAGACGTGCGGCGGTTTCAGTTCCTTCAAACATCGTCGAAGGGCAAGGACGCGATTCGACGAAAAAATTTTTACATCATCTTTCAATAGCTTACGGTTCGTTAGTTCGTTAATGAAAACGGAAACACAAATTTTAATCGCCGAGAGTTTAGATTATTTGAAAGCAGAAAAATCAAATTTAATTTTAGAAAAAACAGCAGAAGCAGGTCGTCTAATCAATGGTCTTTCACGTTCGCTAAAACAAAAAATCTGACCACTGACCACCGACCACCGACCACTTTTATGGCAGAAATGACAATCCGCGACGCGCTCAATCAGGCGTTGCGCGAAGAAATTATTAGAGACGAAAACGTCTTCATAATGGGTGAAGAAGTCGCCGAATATGACGGTGCGTATAAAGTTACGCGCGGACTTTGGAAAGAGTTTGGCGACAAGCGCGTCGTTGACACGCCGATTACCGAACTCGGTTTTGCGGCTGTCGGAGTCGGCGCGGCGATGGCTGGGCTTCGTCCCGTGATTGAGTTTATGACGTTTAATTTTTCGATTCTCGCGGCTGACCAAATCATCAATCATGCCGCGAAAATGCTTTATATGTCGGGCGGGCAATTCAAAGTTCCGATTGTTTTTCGCGGTCCGAACGGCTCGGCTTATCAGGTTTCGTCGCAGCACTCGCAAGCATTGGAGGCTTTTTACGCCAACTTTCCCGGCTTGAAAGTCGTGATGCCCTCAACTCCGGCGGACGCGAAAGGTTTGTTAAAATCTTCAATCCGCGACGATAATCCGGTTGTCTTTCTCGAACAGGAAAGAATGTATGGCTTAAAGGGCGAAGTTCCCGAAGACGAGGATTTTTTAATTCCTCTGGGCGTGGCTGATGTCAAACGCGAAGGAACTGATTGCACAATCGTCGCGCGTTCGATGACCGTGCCATTAGCGATGCAAGCCGCCGAGCAAATGCAAGGAGAATTCGATGTTTCGGTTGAAGTAATTGATCCGCGCACAATAAAACCGCTTGATATTGAAACAATTGTTAAATCGGTGAAAAAGACAAATCGGCTTGTCATTGCGGAAGAATCACACGCATTTGCCTCAGTCGGCGCGGAGATTTCTTATCAGGTAATGGAAAAGGCGTTTGATTATCTGGACGCGCCGATTAAGCGCATTTCAACCGCCGAAGCACCGATGCCGTATGCGAAAAACTTGGAAGAATTGGCGTTGCCCGACGTTCCGAAAATCGTCGCGGCGGTCAAGGAAGTTTGTTATTTGTAAATGAAATTTACTTGGGATGAAAACAAGGCGCGAAAAGTTAAGGACGAACATAAAGTTGAATTTGATAAAATTTTTGACATTTTTGAGGATGATTTTTCATTAGACATAATTGATGAAAAGCATTCCACTCCAAATGAAACGCGATTTATAATTGTCGGTCTAACGGCTGAATATGGTTTGATTCATCTCGTTTATACAATGCCGTCGGATGAAGAAATTCATTTTATAACAGCCAGAAAAGCCGGAAAGTTTTATGTCGAGCAATATGAAGAAAACATACGAAGAACTTGAAACGAGCGATGAATTAAAAGCTAGAGGATTCCGGCGCATAAAACGCAGATTCCAGCCAAAAAAAGGTGAAATGACATTGAAGGACTGTCAGGTAATTACCGAAGTTCGGATTGATGCGGATTTGTATAATTTCTTGCGGTCAAAGTCGGAAAACAGCGGCGAGAGGTCAATTGAAAAGTTATTAAACGCGATTTTGAGGGAAAAATTTGAAAAGGAAGAAGCGGGAAAATTAACAGCTTAAATTTTCCGAAACTCATCGCGGCGGAAAAATTCCTTGGATTTTAGAAACGATTGTTGAATAAATTTATGGCTGAAAAATTTTTAATGCCGAAACTTTCGCCGACGATGGAAGAAGGACAAATTTCACGTTGGTTAAAGCAGGAAGGCGACACATTTGAGGCAAACGAAACGATTGCCGAAGTTGACACCGACAAAGCGACGATGGAAATGACGGCTTTGGCGGGCGGAACATTGCTCAAAATTCTCAAAGGCGCGGGCGATACCGCCGCTTTGGGCGAACCGATTGCCATTACGGGCGAAAAAGGCGAGGATATTGCCGGACTTTTGAGTGAAATTTCTTCAAACGGCAGAGGTAAATCGCCGGAAAAAGCCGAACCGAAAGAGGAAAAACGCGAAGAAAAGTCCGAAGAGGTTGAAGAAAAAGTTCCGACACGCGAAGAGCCGAACGAGGTCGCCAAAGAAGGCAATGAAGAATTAAAAGAAGAAGTTTCCGAAACCGAAGGTCGCAGTTACGATTATCAACGTCCCGAAGCAAAGGAAGATGCGACAGATAAAAGTCCAAAGTCCAAAGTCCAAAGTCCACAGTTCGAGAACGGAAGATTAATCGTTTCCCCGATTGCGGCGCGGATGGCGGTGGAAAATGGCGTTGATTTGAAATCCGTTAAAGGTTCGGGTCCAAGCGGGCGGATTATCAAACGCGACATTGAATCCGCAATGGAAAGTGGTCAGTGGTCAGTGGTCAGTGGTCAGAAAGAAGAAGTTCAAACCACGCCGAGTTTTTCCGCTTCGCAGACACAGGGTGCAAGCGCGTATCGTGAAGAAACTACTTCAAAAATGCGCCGCATTATCGCGCAGCGTCTTAGCGAATCAATCGGACCAATTCCAACATTTTATTTAACAGTTGAAATTGAAATGGACAAAGCGTTGGAGTTTCGCAAACTAATCAACGCAAGTTTGAAGGAAGATGAAAAAGTCAGCGTCAATGACGTTATTGTAAAAGTTGCGGCAATGGCTTCTTTGAAGCATCCGTTTGTTAATTCGTCTTACCGCGATGACAAAATCCGTTTTTATGAAGATGCCGATGTCGGCGTTGCCGTCGCCATTGACGAAGGTTTGATAACGCCGATTGTGCGCGGCGCAAACAGAAAAGGTATCGCGGAAATTTCAAGAGAAATTAAGGAAATGGCTTCGCGGGCGCGTGAGAAAAAACTTCAACCCGAAGAATATACCGGCGCGACGTTTTCAATTTCCAATCTCGGAATGTTCGGCATCAAAGAATTTACGGCAATTATCAATCCGCCGGAAGCCGCGATTTTAGCCGTCGGCACGGCAAAACCGACCGCGGTTGTCGAAGACGGCGGATTTGTCGCGCGAAATCTGATGAATGTAACAATGAGTTGTGACCACCGCGTAATCGACGGCGCAACTGGCGCAAAATTTTTACAGACGTTCAAGCAGATGCTCGAAAATCCGATCTTGATGCTGATGTAAGATTTTAGAGATTAAAAAAGACTGGCTGAAAGATTTTCGGTCTGTCTTTTTATTTGAAAGTATAAATTAAAGTTCCCTTCACTCTGACAGGTTTTCTGTCAACCAATGTTGGTTGAAATTTTGCTTTTTTCGCCAAAGCCGTCGCCTTCTCCTTTAACAAAGGATGCCCTGAAATTGCCTTTGCCGAAACAACTTGTCTGTTTTAGTCAACGAAAACTTCGACTTTGACTTCGACTTTGATACTTGAAGTTATTTCAAGCGGACTTATGGTTTTGCTTTTAGCTTGTCAACGGTAATAGTCTTCGATTTCGTCAAAATGGTCAATTGGGTATCGCAACAACCCGAAAACCTTTTGAATAATTAATAGATTCAACAAAAATGTCGTTTCTTCTGCTGGTTAATAACTCGTTATAGCTTTGTCCCCAACTGCCTCCTTTAACTACTCGGAAATCCGGGTCGCCTTGCAGATTCGGCGAGCTGTCCTCGGTTACATTAGCAAAATCTTTTCGCCAAACGTCTTCGCACATTTCCCAGACATTGCCACTCACGTCGTATAAACCAAAAGCATTTGGCAAATAAGAGCCGACTTTAGCAGGCGACAGTTCAGCGTGATGAGCATAATACTGCCACATTTTTTTTTCGGCATCATCGCCCCAATAATGTTTCGTCGTGGTCGTTGCCCGTGCCGCGTATTCCCATTCGGCTTCCGAAGGCAGACGATATTTATAGCCGTCGTTCTTTTCGTTTAGCTTTTTGATAAAGGCTTTCGCGCTGTTCCATTGAATGTTTTCAACGGGACAATCGCTCCCGCAATTCTGAAATTCGCTTGGATTTTTGCCCATCAAGGCTTGCCATTGTCCCTGCGTAACTTCAAATTTTCCGATGTAAAATTCCTGCTTTATTTTTACGTTGTGGAGAGGTTGTCCATTATACGGACGACCTTCCATTTCTTCTTTCTTTATTCCCATCAAAAATTCGCCCGGCGGAATCAGGACGAATTCCATCCCGATTGAATTTTTGACTTCAATCGGTTTTGTTAAAGTCTTTAACTGTTTTTGAATCATCGGATAGACTGGCAGAGCATTTTGGCGAATCGCTTCGAGCAGAGCGTTGTTTGCGCCCCAGGCACGAAGTTTTTTTTCATTTTCGGGAGTCAGCCAAAAGGTAATTTTGCGCGTGTTCACGCCTTCGATTAAAAGCGCGTTTTTGTTCGCCGCCGTTGTTTTAGTTGAGCGCAGAGCCTTTTCAACGCTGCTGAAATTGAGCGGTTTTACATCTTGCGCCGAGACGTTAGGGGCAGCAAAAACTACACTCAAAATTATTATTAAAATTAACTTCAAACGCATTTTTTCGTTTGTTTTTTTCAATTTTATAATTCTCATCTTTGCGCTCCAAAATTGGCGATACGTTCAATTGTTATTTATCAAATCGTCCAGAGTAACTTTCTTTTTAGTTTGTCGGGTTTGTTTCGGCGCATCTTTTTTCGTGGGAGATTCTGCTTTGGTCGCCGTCGTTCGTTGGTTGGGCTGAGTTTTTTCTTTCTCTACGCTTATCTTTTCAGTTTGTTTCTCGGCTGGTTTCTCAATCGGCTTTTCGACGTTTTGCGGTTTGGCAATCATTTCATTATTCGCTGCATTGGAATTATTGCTAACATTCGTCTCAGATGTCGCCACCTGATTAGAAATGGAATTGTTTTTTTGATTTGAATTGCCATCGGCGGAGGATTGCGTCAGCGTGAAAATCCCGATTGACCCTGCCAAAACCGTACCCGCGCCCAATCCGACCCAAGCAAGCATTTTCTTATTTCCTTTATTGTTTTTATTTTGCCCAATTTCAGCGACGGGTATTTCCTTAGTTAGCGGCAGAGTTTTTAACATATCTATTCCCGTCGCTTCGTTCGCCGGATGTTTCTCGTTTCGTTCGGCGAAAATCCGCGTTTCCGCCGAAGCCGACGGGCTGTGATGCTGTGAATATAATGCCCGCATCAACGCCTCGCGCATTTCCTTTGCTGACGAAAATCTATCGGAAATATCCTTTGCCAAAGCTTTTTTCACGACTTTGTGGAAACTTTCCGGTATGTCGGCGGGCAGCGAGCGCGGCTCTTTGGTAACGATTTCAAATATCAAACTGGGAATCGTATCCCCACTGTAAGGCGTTTTCCCGCTCAACATCTCGAACAGCATTACGCCCGCCGACCAAATATCTATCTGCGGTGCTGGTCTTATTCGCTCGAACGATTCGGGCGACATATACAGCGGCGAACCTGCCGTGTTCGTTCCGGCTTGTGAAATTTCCAGCGAAACAGCTTCGACAATTCTCGACACTCCGAAATCAGCGATGCACGGCACGTCGCCTTTGAGCAGAACGTTTTCCGGTTTCAAATCACGATGAATAATGTTTTGCGCGTGCAGATGCGTCAAACCGTCCAAAATCCCGCCCATAATTTCGACGGTTTTTTCCAGTCCCGGCGATTTCCCGCCGTGTTCCCGCAGCCATTCTCGCAGAGAACCGTTGTCGGCATATTCGCTGACGATGACGAAAAGATTTTCGTAAATAAATCCGTCCTGAACGGAAATGATATTTTTATTGCCGCTGGCATGAATCCAAGTGTTGATTTCGCGTTTGACGCTCGAATAATCGGAAATCCCGTGTGTGCTGTCGGAGATAAATTTCAGGGCAAACGGAACTTTTTTATCAGCAATTTCAATCTTCTTTTCCGCCAGCCAAACCTCGCCGAAACCGCCTTTGCCGAGAGACTTCTTCAACGTATAATCTTTGATTTCTAAACCTTCTTTTAGCATAGACTTGATAGTTTTCCTCTCTGGCAATTGAAATAACGCGAAGTTGTCTTAATTTTGACTTTGACGATAAACGGGCGGCAGTTTTGCAAAAGCCAACAGTAAAATGAACAATGATAAATCAATTCAATCACCGATGCTTTCTTTTGCCGATTCGACAAGAATTTGTCAATCTCCTCTGTTAGGTGTCCGCGCAGTTCTGGTTGAGTTCAATAGTTTTGGTTGAATTATCAATGAATTTACAAAAACCATTTTGGTCAAAATAGGAATTGGCTCGGTTATAGTAAAATTTTCTCCGATGTTGTTTGAATAATAACGCAAAACTCGTAAATTAGAAAGTAATTTTTGAATGTTTCACAACTGACAATTCTGCAATTAATTTGTTAGCATCAATCTTTGTTTCAAATGAAAGATTTGCCGATTGATTCAAATAACAGTTTCGCTCCGCACATCGCGCTTCTCGTCGTTCAATTAATGTTCGGCTCTGCGCCCGTTTTGGGCAAAGCCGCGTTGCAGACATTTCCGAGTTATGCGATTGTCGGTTTTCGCGTCGGCGGCGCGGCTCTCGCGTTTTATTTTCTGCAAAGATTTCGCGGCAATTTACAACTTGATAAAAAAATTCATTATCTTTATTTTGTGATTTTCAGTTGTTTCGGCGTGATTTTTAATCAATTGCTTTTTTTTAAAGGCTTGTCGCTAACAACCGCGACCAATACTTCCCTGCTTGCCGTGATGATTCCCGTTTTTGCCTTTCTTATCAGCGCGTTAATCGGCAACGATAAAATTACTTGGCGCAAGGTTTTGGGAATTATTATCGCGGCTTGCGGCGTAATTTATCTGATAAATCCGAGAGGCGCGAGTTTTTCGTCCGCGACGACGCAAGGCGATATTTTGATTATTCTTAACAGTTTTTCTTACGCGATTTATGTTGCCGTTTCGAAAAAACTGGTTTCTTATTACGGCGCGTTAAAATCTATCGCGTGGCTTTTTCTTTTTGCAGCTGTCATAAATGTTCCCGTCGGTTTATATTCTTTATCTTTGGTTAATTTGAGTGAAGTTTCTTTGTCGGCTTGGCTGGCAGTCGGAGCAATCGTGCTTTTCCCGACAATTCTGGCTTATTATTGGAACACTTGGGCTTTGGCGCGGGTCGAGCCTTCGATTGTCGCTGTTTATATTTATCTGCAGCCGCTAATCGGCACATTTCTGGCAATTTTTCTTTTGGGAGAAGAATGGAAACCACGCATTTTTCTCGCAATGGCGTTAATTTTCGCCGGGGTCTATCTGGTTACGCGAAAACGCAAATTAAATATTGCGGAAATTGATTTCTCTGCTAATTAGATTCATTTCCAAATTTCAAATTTCCTTTTATTTTGCCGTTTTTAATTCTTTTTTTGTTCGGTATTGCCGGAAATACTTTTAATTGTCTAATTTCTATTAAGACAAGTATTACTAGAATATGCCAAAATTTTGTCTTTCGTCTATAAAAATTCTTACCTTCAAATGTCATAAATTATTGATTAAGTATGTTTTGTCCTATAAGATTAAATTTACAAATAATTCATTTGTGATTGTTTAGCGATTGTTTTAAAACACGATAAATTGAACTTCAAATTCAAAGACGTTTGAAAGAGCGTTATATCTTTTTCTTCAACGATTTTTACGTTGATGTTGTTTGAAAATTAAGGAGGTAGTAAAAATGGAAAGTAGAGCAAAACTTTTCGGGCATGCGATTCACCCGATTTTAATAGTTTTTCCGCTTGGTCTTTTGGCAACGGGCGTGGTTTTCGATGCTATTTTTCTGATTTGGGGAAATCCGACTTTTGCAACCGTTGCATATTGGATGATTGCTGCCGGAATTATCGGCGGTTTTCTTGCCCTGCCGTTTGGCTGGATTGATTGGTTTGCCATTCCAAGCAATACACGCGCAAAATCTGTCGGTCTGATGCACGGACTCGGAAATGTGGTTGTGGTTGTGCTGTTTATCGCAAGTTGGTGGATGCGAAGCGATGCGCCGGAAAGACCAGAAATGTTCGCTTATGTTCTTTCGTTTGCGGGCGCGGGATTGGCGTTAGTTACGGGTTGGATGGGCGGCGAATTGGTTGAACGGCTCGGTGTCAGCGTAGACAACGGAGCGCATTTAGACGCGCCGAGTTCGTTGTCAAACAAACCCGCTAGCCAAAATGCTTCGACAGCAAAAAATACTTAAAAAGGAGAACGAACAATGGGAATAAAATTAAAAAATTTAGACGAGCAGGTTGTAGTAATTACCGGCGCGACGAGCGGCATCGGTTTGGTCACGGCGCGAATGGCAGCAAAACGCGGCGCAAAATTGGTTTTGGCGGCGCGGAATGAAGACGCTCTGCGGCAGTTGACCGATGAAATAAACGAATCGGGCGGCGAGGCGATTTACGTTGCGGCTGATGTCGGCAGCGAAGCGGACGTGCAAAAAATCGCTGACGAAGCAATCGGGCGTTTCGGCAGTTTTGATACTTGGATAAATAACGCGGGCGTTTCGATTTACGGGCGACTGGTTGAAATTTCAACCGAAGACCATCGCCAGCTTTTTGACACGAATTATTGGGGCGTGGTTCACGGTTCGGTAACCGCCGCCGAGCATCTGCGTAAAAACGGCGGAGCGTTAATCAACATCGGCAGCACGCTTTCCGACCGTGCCATTCCGATTCAAGGCGCGTATTGCGCTTCAAAACACGCGGTTAAAGGTTTTACTGACGCGCTGCGGATGGAACTCGAATATGAAAATGCGCCGGTTTCGGTAACTCTCATCAAACCGAGCGCGATTGATACGCCTTACAAAGAACACGCCAAAAATTACATGGATGTAAAACCGGAAAATCCGCCGCCGGTCTACGCGCCGGAAACTGTTGCCGAAACGATTTTGTTTTGCGCCGAAAATCCCGAAAGAGATGTTTTTGTCGGGGCGGGCGGAAAAGCGTTTTCACTATTTGGTAAATACGCACCGCGCACAACCGACAAAGTTATGGAAATGACAATGTTCGACATTCAAAAAACCGACAAGCCCACCGATTCCGAAGAGGAAAACGGTCTTTACACAGCGGCGAGCAATTTGGAAGAACGCGGCGGTTATGACGGTTACGTCGCCGAAAGCAGTCTTTATACCAAAGCGAGTCTGCATCCGGTTGTTACAGGCGCGGCTTTGTTGGCTGTGGGCGCGGGAATTGCACTTTTGACCGCTAATCGAAACGGCAAACGTTAAATTTATGCAAAACCGTTTTGTTAAAAGAGTGCGGCAATGAAAAATCCGCGCTCTTTTTTCTAATTTAATTTATGTAGGACTTCCTCAAAGGGCAGAAAAAAGAGCAAAACTATAAACTGTTCACTATAAACTTTTAACTGATTTGCAACGAAAACTTTTTTTATGAAAGATAGTTTATAGTGAATAGTGAACAGCGAATAGTTTGCTGCCAAATCTTCGATTTTTGAGGTAGCTCTATTATGTAAAGGTTGACCTTGTCGCTTTTCCCGGTTTGCGGTTTAATAAATTTATGCAGCCAAGCTGGGAAATCAAAGGTTTTTTAGAAGCAAATAACAACCGATTGGACATCAACGGCGTATCGGCAATCGAGTTAGCCGAAAAATACGGCACACCGCTTTTTGTTTTTAGCGAATCGCGCATCAAGCATAATATCGAACGCTTAAAACGCGCCGAAAATTTTATTGACTGCAAATTAAAGGTTTGTTACGCCGCGAAAGCCAATTCAAATATGGCAATTTTGCGGACTGTAAAAAACGCAGACTGCGATTTGGAAGTAAATTCCGGCGGCGAACTGTGGAAGGCTGTTCAAGTCGGTTTCAAGGGCGAACAGATTATTTTCAACGGCACGAGCAAGGAAATCTGGGAAATTGAAAATGCGATAAAGGCGGAGATTTATGCGATTCAGGTTGATTCACTTTTTGAATTGTCGCTGATTGAAGAAACGGCGCGGCGGTTGAAAAAACGTGCAAATGTTTCTTTACGATTAGTTCCTGAAATCGAAACGAATACGCATTCGGGCTTGCAAACCGCGCTTTTAACATCGAAATTTGGAATGATGCCCGACGAAGCACTGTCGGCGTTTCATCAATACAAAGATTCAAATTTTCTCAATCTGTGCGGTGTTCATCTGCACATCGGTTCACAAAATCCGGAATCCGCGCCGTACGCTGAAGCGTTTAAGACGCTGTTCGAAAATCTCGTGCAGATATACGAAGAAACAGAAATCAAACTTTCCCACATCAATCTCGGCGGCGGTTTTCCCGTCAATTATTTGCGCGACGCGTCGCACAAAAACTTTTTCCCGGAAGCAGAGCGCGAAATGTTTGCGGCAGACTTTGAACCTTCGGACGCAATCGAGAACGCTTGGAAAATTGTCAAAGAATCTGCCGAGGCTTCAAACGCCGCGCATCTTTTGGAAAATATCACACTGCTTTTAGAACCGGGCAGAAGCGTGATTTCAGATGCCGGAATTTGTTTGACGACGGTGAGAAACAAGAAAGAGCGTCCGGTTGATGAAATAAATTCTATCATCCAAGACAAAATAGACTCTAGGAATAAAAAAGAAAATTTTGAGGAAGGGACTTCGTTCGGCATTTCCTCACTGGAAATCAGTCTTGCAAATCCGAACATTGATAGAGATACGTGGCTTTTGACCGATGCGGGTTTCAATATTCTTCTTTCGATGGAAACTTATAAATGGTATTACCACTTGATTTCCGCCGAACGTGCAAGCGAGCCGCACGATTACCCATACAAACTTGCCGGACCGCTGTGCGACGGCGGCGACGTTTATTTTGATATTGAAAGCAACCGCGGAAGCAGACTTCCCGCATATCGTCTTTTGCCAGAGAATGTTCAGCCGAATGAGATTTTAGCTTTGTTAAACTGTGGCGCGTATTCCATCGCGCAGATGTTTCAATACAACGGCAGGTTTTTGCCGACAGTAGTTTTGACAAAGGAAAACGGCGAGGTTGAATTGATTCGCAAACGCGACGATTTTGAAGATTTAATCACCAACGACATTTGGTAGCGTATCGGTTTTTAATCCAAAATCTAAAATCTAAAATCGCTAAAGTCCCGAATACCAGTCATAACCGCGTTCTGCCCAATAATCCGCCGGACGTTCATTGGTAAATTCGATGCGCCCGATGCGTTTAATTTGCTTGATGCCGTATTTGGTCGTAGTAACCAGCCGAAGCGGTGCGCCGTGTTCCGTTTTCAAAGGTGCGCCGTTCATTTCATACGCCAGAATCGTTTGCGGATGCAGAATGCTCGGCATATCCCAACCGACATAATAACCGCGGTCAGGCGTAATTAGTGAAACATAACGGACAAATTCGGGCGGTGAGAATTTAGCGGCAAAATCAGAAAATCTCGCGCCTGTCCAATTACAAATCACGCTCCAACCTTCAATACATTTTAGTTCGGTGGTCATTTCAATTCGCGGCAGAGATTTGATGTCGTCGAGCGTCAGCAGCAAACCGGAAACCGAAACATCCGGCGCGGGCGGAGTATCTAAACTTCGCGGCGCATTGTCATCGCCTTGAAAAGTCATACCTTCGGCAAATTGCGGAAACTTTTGCGGATTTGCCAAACCGACGACTTGCAAACGCCACGCTTCAACATCAAAATCTTCGCCCAAACCAATTAAACCGTTGACTCTCTCACTGGCGAGTTCACGCGGAAATTCGGGCGCAAGGTCGTTTTTATCGAAGGTTAGCTGGCTGAGATTTTCATTGAATCTAAAAGTGCGTTCTAAGATGGCATTTTTTCGCTCGTCGCTCATCCAACGCCAGCCGAAAATACCGACCAGCGCGGTTGCGCCGCCGATTAAAAATGTGCGGCGTGAACGATTCGACATTTGCCGCTTTGCTTCTTCGTCGCTCAACGGTTCGCTCAATTCTCGTTTTTCGTTCAAAATCGAAGCCGTGTTGTTTTTCGCTTCAACATTTTCTTCTTTGTGATTTGCCTTTTCGATTTCACGAACTTTTTCGACCAAAACTTCTTTATCTTCACTCATACTTTTGCTCCTTCTTCAATCGCAACAGCAGTTTCAGGCAATTTTTCATCCGTTTTGACAATTTCGTAACCGCTCACCATCGAACGAAAATTGCTCCAACCGGCAAGCGCAACCTGCATGACGTGAACGACGAAAAACAAAACGAAAAGAATCATTAACCAAAAATGTTCCCAACGCGCCCATTCGTAACCGCCCAAAAGCGCGGTCAGCCCGGAAAGCTGCAAAGGTTTATAAATCGCCAAACCTGTAATAATCGAGCCGAAACCCAATAAAATTACGCCCGTGTAAGCAATCCGCTGGGCATCGTTGTATTTTCCCTGCGGTGGAAGTTTTTTAACCATGTGCAAATCGTGAAGCGTAACCAAAGCGGCGCGTTTGAACGAACCCGGAATTGGCAGAAGCGTCCGCCATTCGCCTGAAAAAATTAGATATAAAACATAAATTACGCCGTTTATCGCAAACAGCCACATAAAGAAAAAATGAAGTGAAATGCCTTCGGCAAGCCGGAACGGAATGCCGAGCGTTTCATAAAACCCCGGCGGGAAAAAGTGGAAAAGTTCGTAGCCGAAAATCTTAATTCCGTAGACCGCATTTGCCCAATAAATCAGCAAGCCGCTCCAAATCATCATCGCCAGAAGCGGAAAATTTATCCAATGCAGCCAGCGCACGGCTAACGAATGTTTCTTCTCCAGTCTTTTCATTGCGTCCTCACCTCAATTGAAATATATCTTTAATGCAACAAAATTATTCCAGACCTTTTACTACAAGTAACGCCACCGGTCTTAGGTGAATAAGTTAATTTTTTTGCTCCGGGTAATGGATGAGAGCTGTTTGCCTTTTTACTTTTGCCTTTTTACTTATTTTCTACCATTGAGTTTTGTGAATCATCGTCTGCAGAATTTCTTTTTCTCCGCCGGTTAAAGAAAAATTTTCCTGCGCGTAAATTTCGGCTAGCCGCAAAAGAGTTACGGCGCGGGTGCTTTCATTGCGGATTTGGGCGATAATTTCAAGATTTTCGTGTGAAAGTTCCCGCGCTTTTGCGTTTTCGCCATATTCTTCAAAGCGTTTGGTAAATTCATTGTAAGCTGATGAACGTGAAGCGAGTTGCGGCACAGTTTCGCAAAGTGTGGCGGCTTCGTTCAAAAATTCGATGGCTTTTTCCCTTTCGCCCAATTTGTTTTTCGCGTCCGACGCGCCGATGAGTGCGAACATTCTGTTTGAATCTTCGATAATTGCGTTAATCGCTTGGCGGGCAAGTTCGTCGCTGCCTTGCAGTGTGCAAACCTGCGCGATTTGCGCCAATGCTAACATCTGCTCGGTTTTTTCGATATTTCCCTGCGCGATTTCGATGGCGCGTTCCGCCTTTTGATATTTCGCAAACTGAACGGCGATAACGCCCCACAAATTAAAACGTGCGCGGCTGTCGCGGATTTCCGCGTCCTTCTGCGATTTCAAAATGGCATACGCTTCTTCGAGCGTTTCGAGCGCGTCTTCGCGTTCGCCTCTGTCCCAAAATTCCTGCGAAAATCCGACTAAACAAGAAGAAATCTGCGTCTTGTCGCCGACCAAATCAAGTGTTCGGTCAGCCAAATTAATACTTCCCGCCCGCAAAAATCCGAGTGCAATTCCTGCCAGCAGATTATCGCGGTGAACGCCGTCAATTCGTTCGGCAATCGTTTTTGCTTTGTCAAAAGTTTCGATTGCTTTGTCATTTCTGCCGTTGCTACGATAATGTTCGGCAATATACTGCAAAATTCTTACCTTTTCTTCGGGAAAATCGGTTTCTTCCGCCGCAATCACAGCTTCGTCCAGTGCGGAATTAGCCTTTTCGCTCTGATTATTTTTCTCATAATATTCGGCGATAAGCTGCAAAGCGTTGACTTTTGCCGCCGGATATTCGATGCGCGAAAGCGTTTTTTTGGCTTCTTCTTCCCGGTTATTAACGATTAAATAATGAGCAATTATGCCCAAAGCATGCGAAGGATGATCGAGCGCGGAAGCGATTTCAAACGCTTTATCAAATTCGCCGACTGCGGCTTTTCTCAACGCAATATTTTCTCTGGCTTCGGCTTGCAAGCCTCTGTCTTCGATGGCTTCGACAAGTTGAAAGGCGTATTCGTCGTCATCAATCGCGGCGCATTTATCCGCCACTTTTGACAGCAAACGGTCGCGGACAAACGGGTCGCCAACCGTATCGGCAAGCGCGGCGGCAGTGTCAACGTCCTTTTTTTCCAAATAATACGGGACAATTTCCTTCATCGCCGTCGCGTGTCCTTCGGAACTTTTGATGTCTTCGGCGAGAAACGCTGCACACGATAAAAGATTTTCCCGTGCCTGTTCAATTGCTATTTGATGTTCTGCCATAAAAAAAACTAAAAACTAAAAACTAAGAGTGAAAAGTGATATTTTAGTTTTTCACTTTTAGTTTTTGGTTTTTCACTGTTTGCTTTTCACTTTCACTTTTAAACAAAAACCCGCCGAATCGAATCGGGAAACCAATCGTCTATGTTTTTCGCAATTGCGTCCGCGCCGGCTTCGCGCAAAACTTTCTCTGAAACCGTATTGGTTACGCCCAAAGTTTTAAGTCCGGCGCGGTTTCCCGCAGCGATTCCCGGCGGCGCGTCTTCAATTACCAGACATTCACCGTGCGTTATCGGATGATGTCCAGCTCGTGTTCGCGCGGCATCAACTTCATTAAAACCGGTCAAATAACATTCGGGGTCGGGCTTGCAGATTGTAACGTCTTCCGCGCTGACGATGCTTGAAAAACAATCTCTCAAACCAATTCTTTCCAAAACATATTCGATTTCCTCGCGCCTTCCCATACTGACCATGCCGAGCGCAAATTCTTTTTCCATTTTCCTGATAAAATTCTCAACGCCGTCAAAAAGCGGAATTTCCTTGTCAATCATATAACCCAATAAAATTACGCCCGTGTAAGCAATCCGCTGGGCATCGTTGTATTTTCCCTGCGGTGGAAGTTTTTTAACCATGTGCAAATCGTGAAGCGTAACCAAAGCGGCGCGTTTGAACGAACCCGG
>MWZA01000205.1 GCA_002050455.1 Acidobacteria bacterium 5-1
CGAGGGTAAAGTATGCCCTGACCGCTTAGAAAGTTAGCAGTTTTGCTGTAATTTAAATTTTTTGAGAGTGTCAAATAAGGACACTTATCTCCAATTTGTCCGAGAAAAAATTTCTCTTTTCCTAAAAAACCCAATAAAACCTAAAATTGCTGTAATAAAGATGACAAGCGTCGAAAATTAGTTGCCTATTCAAACGCTTGCCTTATTTAGTGTAACAATTAAATTATTTAACTTCAACCGACGCGCCGGCATCAGTTAATTTTGTTTTGATTTCTTCGGCTTCGGCGGCGGAAACACCTTCTCTGATGGCTTTCGGTGCGCTGTCAACCAATTCTTTAGCTTCTTTTAAGCCAAGACCGGCGACAACTTCACGAACAATCTTGATGACGGAAATCTTGTTGCCACCGGCAGCGGTCAAGACGACATCAAAAGTATCCTTTTCAGCTTCCGCAGGCGCGGCATCACCGCCCGCACCGGCACCAGCCGCCATCGCCATCGGCGCAGCCGCAGCCGCGGCTGAAACACCGAAAACTTCCTCCAATTCCTTAACTAATTCCGACGCTTCGAGCAACGTCATACCTTTCAAATATTCTACTACTTCATCTTTTGTAATTGCCATGATAAATTTATTTCCTCCTACTAGGGTTCTTGTGTTTTGTTATTTGTAAATCGTTAATTGTTAATTATTAATCGTATTTTTTCTATTCACGATTCACGATTTTAGATTAACGGCTTTGTTTGTGTCAGCCGCGAGAACCCACGGAACGCATTTTCGTTTGGTTGCACCACAAACTAATCAGCGCGTCCGAGCATACCAGCGACCTGATTTATCGCTTTGCCCGTTTATCCTTGAGCCTTGGCTGTTTGCGATTTGCGATTTGCGATTGGTCGAGTGTAACAATACGATTAAAAATTTCGGATACCAAATTGCAGCAAACTGAATTTTGAAATTTATAACCTGAAATTACGCTTCATATTTCCAATCGCAAATCGCAAATTGCAAATTCTTATTATTATTCTGCTTCCGGTGCCGCTTCTTGCGGAGTTGCCGGTTCGCCACTTTGTCCGATTTCCGGTGCTGCGGTGTCCGGTTTTTCTTCCGTTTCAGCACCTGTTTCGGAGATTTGTTCAGTTTCCGCTTGCACAGTTTCTTCCGGTTTCATCTCTGCTTCAGCCGTTGGCTGTTCTTCCTTCACTTCAATTTTCTGTTCTGCCTGAGTTTCAGTTTTTCCTTCACCGATTTGTTTAATGACAACCGCTAAATTACGCGGCACGGCATTGATAACCGTAACGATGCGTTGCGCTTGGGCATTGATAACAAACAACAGTTTGGAAATAAGCTCTTCTTTCGACGGAAGACTGGCGATTGCTTGAACTTGTTTCAAGTCAACTACTCTGCCGTCAACTACACCGGCTTTAAATGTATAAAGTTCGGCATTGTCTTTGATAAATTTAGAAACTGTTTTGGACAAAACAACCGGATCGCTTTCCGTCCAAGCAATTGCCGTTACGCCTTTAAAATGTTCGCTTGCACCTTCATACGGTGTTCCTTTAACGGCAAGACGCGCAATTGTGTTTTTGACAATTTGGTATTCCGCACCTGCTTCGCGCAACTGATGGCGAAACTCTTGATCTTTGTTGACAGTAACTTTATTAAAACTAACAACCATCGCGGATTTTGAATTGTTCAACTGCTCCGTGAGGGCGTTTAAATCTTTCTGTTTTTGCTCTCTTGTTTTCATTTTCTTATTTCGCTCCGCACCGAGTTTAAATGTAAGACAGCTCGTCGAGCAGAACGCCCGGACTCATCGTTGCCGCCAAGTTGATTTTCTTTAAGTAACGCCCTTTTGCCGTCGTCGGTTTGGCTTTCATTACGGCGTTAATTAAGACTTTAGTATTTTCCAGCAGTTTTGCTTCGTCAAACGAAACTTTCCCAACCGGCGAGTGAATCACACCCGTTTTATCAACGCGGTATTCGACTTTACCGGCTTTGGTTTCTTCGATGGCTTTTTTGACATCCATCGTTACCGTTCCCGTTTTCGGATTCGGCATCAAACCGCGCGGACCTAGAACTTTGCCGAGCGTTCCGACGACGCGCATCATATCGGGCGTAGCAATCACGGCATCAAAATCGAGCCAACCGCCTTTAATTTTGTCAACCAATTCATTGCCGCCAGCGAAATCCGCACCGGCTTCTTCCGCTTCTCTAATTTTATCGCCTTGCGCGATAACGACAATCCGTTTAGCTGTTCCGCCCAAACCGTGCGGCAAAATAATTGTTCCGCGCACAAGCTGGTCGGCTTTTCGCGGGTCAACGCCCAGCCACATTGTCAATTCAACTGATTCATCAAAATTTGCAAAGGCAATTTCTTTTACTTTAGCGATGCCTTCCGGCAAATCATATTTCTTATTCGGCTCTACTTTTTCCAAAGCCGCCCGATATTTTTTTCCTCTTTTCATTTTATCTCCTAGGTTTTAGCGAAGTTTTTAACTTCTCCCTCATTCAATCCCAAATTTCAGATTTTAGATTGCCGAGTGAGATTGATTTCAAATCCACAATCCGCACTCCTCAATCCGCAACCATAAGTCCCATACTTTTCGCCGTGCCTTCGATCGTTTTCATCGCCGATTCAAGATTTGCCGTATTTAAATCGGGCATTTTTTTCTTAGCGATTTCTTCAATTTGGTCGCGCGAAATTGTTCCGACTTTTGCCTTATTCGCCGTTGCCGAACCTTTGGCGATGCCCGACGCTTTGCGAAGCAAATCGGCGGCGGGCGGCGTTTTGGTTTCAAACGTAAAAGAACGGTCGGCATAAACCGTAATCACCACCGGAACTTTCATATCCGGGTCGTCGTTTGCCGTTTTTGCATTAAACGCTTTGCAAAATTCCATAATATTCACGCCGTGTTGTCCAAGCGCGGGACCAATCGGCGGCGCGGGATTTGCCTTTCCCGCCGGAATTTGTAATTTGATATATCCTGTAATCTTTTTAGCCATAACTGTTTAGTGAATAGTGAATAGTGAATAGTGAATAGTGAATGCTTTATTTTTCACTTTTCACTTTTAGTTATTCACTAAATTTATTCTTCCTCTGCAAATGTAACTTTTTCCACGTCTAAAAAACTGAGTTCAACGGGCGTAGCGCGTCCAAAAATTGTTACGGTTACTTTTAAAGTCGCTTTTTCCTCGTTGACTTCCTCGACTTTGCCCGTAAAACTGGCAAACGCACCGGATTTCATACGAACAACTTCGCCAATCGCATATGAAAATTTCGGTTTCGGTTTTTCGGTAGCAACTTCAATGTTGTGGACAATCTGGTCAACCTCTGCTTGCGTTAAAGGTGTCGGGTTTTTTCCGCCTAAAAATCCCGTAACCTTCGGCGTAGATTTTATTGCGTGGAAAACATTGTCGGGAATTCGTCCCTGCTCGGTGCATTCGACTTCAACCAGAACATAACCCGGATAGAACATCCGCGACGATTCGATACGCTTATTTCCGCGCATTTCGACAACCGTTTCCTTCGGCAGTAAAACTTCCGTAATCAGATCGCCCAACTCCATATCGCGGATACGGGCGTTGAGGCTTTCGACCACTTTATTTTCGTGTCCCGAATAGGTGTGGATAAAATACCACTGCTTCATCTTAAAAATCCTTATATTCCGACAATTTTATTTATTAGCCAAGTCAAGCCGTCTAAAATATAGACCCAGGTGTGGTCAACTAAAAAAAGGTAAACAGCAAAGAATATGACGTTGATAATAACAATAATCGTCGTGTTTTTAACGTCATCGGCGGAAGGAAACGTGGTTTTCTCCAATTCTTCGCGGGTATTGCGAATGAATTCACCAACGCCTTCCTTTTCCCTGTTATTTTTGTCTAAGGTTTCACCTGCTTCCGACACTGTTTTATCTCCTCAATTTTTTAATGGCAGGGGTACCAGGACTCGAACCCGGACCTACGGTTTTGGAGACCGACATGCTAACCATTGACACCATACCCCTAGAATTACGAAAAATTCCAAATTCAAGATTCCAAGTTTCAAATTTGGAATCTGAAATCTGGAATCTGGAATCTTCGCTTATTTATTTTCTCTGTGCAATCTGTGGCAACGGCAGCGATTGCAAAACTTTTTAAGTTCAAGCCTTCCGGGCGTGTTCTTTTTGTTCTTAGTCGTTACGTAGTTGCGTTCTTTGCACTCTGTGCATTGTAAAATTATATTATCTCTCGGCATAACTTCTTACCTCGTCCTTTTTCCTTTGTCATTTATTTGAAATTTTCACTTACAAAAACAAAGGACGAAGGACAACTGACAAAGGACTAATTTTTATTCAACAATCTCACTAACAGTACCTGCGCCAACCGTTCGTCCGCCTTCTCTGATGGCAAACCGCAAGCCTTTCTCCATTGCTATCGGGGCAATCAACTCGATCTCCATCTGAATGTTGTCGCCCGGCATCACCATCTCGACTCCCGTCGGCAAATGCGCCACACCCGTCACATCCGTTGTCCGAAAATAAAACTGTGGTCGGTAACCAGTGAAAAACGGTGTGTGCCGCCCGCCTTCTTCCTTTGTCAAAACATAGGCTTCCGCCTTGAATTTCGTGTGCGGGGTGATCGAACCCGGTTTGGCAATCACCTGCCCGCGCTCGATTTCCTTTCTTTCCACTCCGCGCAGCAGAAGTCCGACGTTATCTCCAGCCATTCCTTTGTCAAGCAGTTTCTTGAACATCTCCACGCCTGTTACTACTGAATTACGTGTATCCTTGATGCCAATGATTTCCACCGCCTCATTGACATTAACTATCCCGCGCTCGATTCTCCCCGTCGCCACCGTCCCTCTGCCCTGAATCGTGAAAATGTCTTCGACCGGCATCAAAAACGGCTTTTCCGTATCTCTAGCTGGTGTCGGAATATAATCATCTACCGCCTGCATCAACTCGTCCACCTTTGCCTCCCACTGCTCCTCGCCGTTTAATGCTCCGAGAGCCGAACCTTGAATGACCGGAATCTCATCACCCGGAAATTCATAAGACGAGAGCAGCTCTCTGATTTCCAACTCCACAAGTTCCAGCAGCTCTTCGTCATCAACCGCGTCCACCTTGTTCATAAATACAACCATCGACGGCACACCAACCTGTCGGGCAAGTAAGATATGCTCACGGGTTTGCGGCATCGGTCCGTCGGTTGCCGCTACCACCAGAATTGCTCCGTCCATCTGTGCCGCACCCGTTATCATGTTCTTGACGTAATCGGCGTGCCCCGGACAATCAACATGCGCGTAATGCCGATTCGGTGTTTCATACTCAACGTGCGCGGTGGCTATCGTGATGCCTCTGGCTCGCTCTTCCGGCGCATTGTCAATCGAATCAAACGAACGGAAGGTCATCTTCGGATTGTGCTTGCTCATCACTTTGGTGATTGCCGCCGTCAGCGTCGTCTTGCCGTGGTCAACGTGTCCGATTGTTCCGATGTTCACATGCGGCTTCGACCTATCAAATTTCTCTTTCGACATCTGTTTTTATCCTCTTAATAAACTTATAAAAATAACTTGGAGCCCAAGACGAGATTTGAACTCGTGACCTCAGCCTTACCAAGGATGCGCTCTACCACTGAGCTACTCGGGCTTAATTAAAAATAAAAAAGCGTTCTCTATCAAAACTGTTGGAGCGGGAGACGAGACTCGAACTCGCGACATTCAGCTTGGAAGGCTGACGCTCTACCAACTGAGCTACTCCCGCAACCAGATTTTAGATTTTAGATTTGCGATTTTGGATTGTCGGGCAAACAACATTTTTATTATTTCTTAAATGTCCGTTATAAATCCAAAATCCAAAATCCAAAATCAAACTGGTGCAAGGGGTAGGATTTGAACCTACGTAAGACTTTCGTCTGCCGGGTTTACAGCCCGGTGCCATTAACCACTCGACCACCCTTGCGTTTAATCTATCAAATGACGTAACTGACTTTCTGAGTCAATTAGCAAAATTTCAATAATAGCCAAGTTTTTGGCAACTTGCAAGCTGGCATAATATGATTTTAATCGGTTGGCATATTTTCGGCAAGATTGGATGTTTGATAGGCGCGTGGATGAAATTTTTCGTAGGTTTGTCGCAAATGCGTGTCGGTAATATGTGTGTAAATCTGAGTTGTCGAAATGTCGGCGTGTCCAAGCAGTTGTTGAACCGAGCGCACATCGGCGCGATGTTGAATCAGATGCGTGGCAAAACTATGTCGAAGCGTGTGCGGCGAAACGTCTTCCAATCCGATTTTTTCGGCGTATTCTTTGATAAAAAGAAAAATTATTTGCCGATTAATCGGTCTGCCCGAACTTGTTACAAAAAGATTGCTTATTTCGATATTTTCCTTTTTTCGCCGCAAAGCAAGATAGCTTTTCAGCCATTCAACCGCGCTTTTGCCGACAGGAACGCGGCGCGTTTTACTTCCCTTTCCCTTGCAGGTTAAAATTCCCGCGTCAAAATCCACATTGCCGATTTGAATATCAACCGCTTCCGAAACGCGCAAACCGCAGGCATACATCAACTCCAAAATCGCCCGATTCCGCAAACCGATTTCGCTCGAAACATCGGGGACGGCTAATAAACTTTCAATGTCGTTTTCGTTCAAAAACTTCGGTAAATAAACGCCTTTCTGCGGCGCAATCAAATCTTCCGCCGGATTTTTTTTAATATGCCCGTCAAACTGCAAAAATTTATAAAACCCGCGCAGCGCACTTATCAATCTGCGCTTGGAATTTTCCGAAAGTTTCTCGCCCGCTAAGTCAATCAGCCATTCGCGCAAATCCTGCCGCGTCAGATTTACGATGTCAAAATTATTCTTTTCCGCCCAAACACGCAGTTTCGCCAAATCTCTCTCATAGCTTTCAACCGAGTTTTTCGCCAAACCTTTTTCAACTTGTAGATACGAAAGATATTCACGGACGAAATCGCGTTTGTAATTCATTTGTTTTGATGATGACGTTAAGTGCTGCAATTTTTTGTTGACAAGCTAAATTGTAAAAAAAAAAACATTTAGCTTGTCAAAAGTTTTGTTAATTCAGTTCTAATTAGTGACTTTAGGTTAAACGGCTAATTTAGATTGACCGCACATTTTCGTAATAATAACAGTAACATTTTTGCAAGCAAAATATTAGGAAGGGTAAAATGGAAAAATCAAATATCGTTGTGGTAATCTTTGCTCTTTTAATTACCGGAGCAGTTGTTCTCGCTCAGAAATCGGCGACCGTCGCTGATTTTTTTGCTGCGACCAAAAATGTTACGATTGCCGGTTCAAAACCAACAGACGTAAGTAGTCAATCAGATTCACTACAAAATAATGCAGCAATTAAACAATCTGCGGCTGAAGTTGAAAGTAATGTTTTGAACAGCCAAACGCCTGATTATATTTTCTACGATATGCTTTTTAATATGGTCAAATCGTTTGACAGTGCCGCCGCAAGACGCGAGGCAAACGGTGGAAGCGGCAGAATTACGAACATTACAATTGCAGCGTAACGCCATCGCTTTAACTTACCGCGACCGTTTGCAAACCTTACTTGGCAGTGAAGCGATTGCGCGGCTGCGCCAAACCATCCAACAAGGTTCTGCCGATTCTCAAATCCTATCCGATGCAGAACGGCAAATGTTAAGCGAACGGGCGCGTCGGTTTAGAAATAACCAGACTAATCCAAATCAGAGAGGTAACGGCAATGAATAAAAATCTTCCAAAGATTATATTGATAATAGTCGGATTATTCTCGTTCGGTTCTGCTTTAGAAGTGCGGGCAACGGAAACAATTTTTGTGTATTCGGCAGTAACTTTCGATTCACAGGCACAAGAAGTTGGTGGTGCTTCGGCAACGTGGATTACTTACGGTTTGTATGATTATTATGATCCGGGAGTATTTGGTGCGCTTTTTTATGCGAATCCAGTTGATTTTATTGACCAAGACGGCGGAGAAGGCGTTAACGATTATCTTTATGGTTATTATCCCGGTTACTACGCGGACTTTACAACAAATGATTACCGTCCCAACAAAATTCTTTGCACATATGGCGAGCATGGGTTACGGGCGATATTCGTGCCGACTCCTTTTCAAGGATACGACCCATACCAGATAGCCTCAATCATTCCGGGAAGTTACGGAGCAGAGGCTGAAATAAATGTTCCCTACAGTTTTGCAGAAAACTATTCGGATGGAGATTATTATGTAGTCGCAGAAACGCTGGTGTGCATCCAAACGCCGACTGTAGAATCCCTTACTTTTGAAGAAATGAATAGTGCAATTACAGATAATCCGACCGGAGATTTTGGAAACGGCGTTGTTTTCGGCGGCGGCAAAAGAATTTTTCCCGACAGACAAACCCCAACCGATGGAACAAATCGCAGAATCGTGCGGGTAAGAGCGCAGCTTGCCGGTTCGGGAGGAAGTCCGACCTTTACTTCGGGTGTTCGGGTTTATTTTCGGAACTTTGACGTGGACGATCCGAGCAGTGAGCCAATCATTGATAATAACGGTAGTGCCGGTAACGATAATCGAGCATTAGTAAATCCAGCGGGACAATTAAGCAATACTTTCGCCACAACCGATGCAAATGGTACTGCCAGTGTTGATTTTACCGTAACTATGCAATCCGGAGATAATTTTATCATTGCCGCCAGCACTGATAGTACCTATCTCGGCGGAGTTAGTGTCAGCGGAACGGGATTACAGGATTCTGAAGGTAATCAGCTATCTACTTCTTCCGGTCGAGCAAGGCGAACTGCGTTGTTAACGGTTTGGCGCAAAGTTCATTTGGAAGTGGATTCAATGGGTCCCGTTGGCAACAATTTGGCTAGTGGTCGAATCACATCTAAGGCAACTGTTGGTTCAACAGCAATGTGGTTAGATGTTTATCCTTCGACCGGTGATCTTGAAGTTGGGCGATTTCAGGGCGGAAGAATGACAATCGGACAATATAATCTAGAAGTTTTGGATAATACAGAGACCGCTGTGCAAGTCCGAAGCAATAACGGAAGTGTAACTGTATTTTATAACTCCATATTTCAATTGTTTGATGACGATGATTTTAATGATAGCGACGGCACATTTAAGGACGGAGATGATGGAGAGGATGTTACTTTTCGCGGCGCAACAAAATTCACCGAAACATTTTCGCGGCTGCAACCAAGTACAGATATAAATCAAAATCCGTTTGCGGCAGCTTATATCGAGCCTGATTATACATGGGCGGAAGGACAGACAGGTATGAATGATGAGAACGTACAGTTCGAGTTAAATGTTCCGCTTAGTCCTCCACTTTTCAACTCTGAGAGAGCAACTACTAATCGTGAACGCGATTCAAGCGGTATGGAGCGGGATGACTTTTGGATAGGCTATATATTGATAGCTTATCAATGGGGGACAACTCTTGATATTGATCCTCCGGTCGGACTATTCGGTGCTGGTTTTTCCGTTGCTGATTCTAATATTGTTCAAAACGATGCTTTTACCAACTCTGCATCTTCATTTAGCGATGTTCCGCCCGGTGCTATTGGCTCACTTTTGTTTATTGAAACGATGCGCGATTCTTTTGTTACTCTTGGCACTGATTACCTAATCAGAACCGCTCCTCATGAATTGGGTCACCAGTTTGGTCTTTTAGGCGATAGCAGTGATCCAAGCCCTTTGCTGGATTGGGGGATAATGGATGTACAAAGTCAAACTCTGCACTTTGTGCCGACACACATAAATGTTTTGCGTTACAGGTTTAGTAGTCCGGGACTGTCTTTTTAATAAAGGAGAAAATTGTATGTTAAAGAAATTGAAAACTTCCCTGCTTGTCGCAATAATCATTTCGGTTCTTTTTGGAATGTTTATTGGTTTTACACAAATATATCCGGCATCAACACAAGCTCAAACTGAAAATCCAAAACTAACGCTGGAAGTTTCTACTCCGCAAAGTAGTTACTTGCAGCTTGAGCCGATTCCGTTTCAATTTAACTTATCAAACCAAACCAATCAGCCGATTACATGGAAAGGGATTCTTTTATTATTTGGCGGAAATGTTGACCTTTTGATTCAAGAACAAAATGGATCGGAAAGCCGCTTCGCTGGAAGTAAGTATGCTGTCGGTTTATCGAAAATACCTGAAACATTAAATCCGGGTCAAAGCAGACAAGTTACAGATTTGTTCAGAGGCGTTAAAGAATTTGAGGCAGCCTTTCCTCGACCGGGGAACTATCAGGTTCGTGTTGAATTTACCTATAAGGATGTATCGGATGAACAAAAACGAGTAACCATTTTATCAAATCCTGTTTCTATCAATATTCGAGAACCGCAGAATTTTAACCGTCAAGCATATGACTATATTAAAGGACCACTTCAAACGCGACTTACTCAAAATAATGTGGAAGCCACAGCCCAAGTTCAACAGGATTTTGTTAACAATTACGGAAGTACTGTCTATGCAAAATATGTGATTTTTGATCTTGCTCGCACTTATCAGTTCTTGGGAGAAGATCTAAAGGCTTTGCGGGAACTCTGCAAAATTTCAGGTGAAAACTTTTACTACTCGAAGCAAGTTGAAAGAACATTGCGTTTGATTGATGTAAAATTACATCCACTCGATTTGACTCCTTTACCGGAAAATGTGCCTACGCCGGTTCGCCCGCATCCTTGTGCAAGAGTGCAAAATTAAGGTTACTTGAATGGACAATTTTATCAAACGAAGACTCTGTTTTTCAGTTAGAGTATTTATACTTATCGTTATAATTGCTCTAGTAATTGCTAGTGGCTTTCAACAAAAACTATATTTTGAAATCCCGGTCAACGCGCAAAGCAATGTACCTAGTTTAATGTTGGAAGTATCATCCGCAAAAACTAATTACCTCCAAATTGAACCGATTTCGCTTAATTTTAGATTGTCAAATCGAACCAATCAATCAATTCCATGGAAGGGAGCTTTGATGATTGGACGCAATGTTAATTTCCTGTCTCGCAGTGATACTGGAGAAGAATTTCGGTTTGAAGGAAGTAAATACGCTACTGGGCTAATTTATTCACCGTTAAAAACTATGCCGCCGGGTGAGCAGATTCAAGAAAACCTTTTGTTAGATCGCGCTTTGTCTGAAGTGATTTTTCCTACTCCGGGACATTATGATTTACAAGTTGAGTTTGTCTATGACTCGGATTCGGAAAGAAGGCAACAGGTGAAAATTTTGTCAAATTCTATCTCTATTAACATCAGTGAGCCAACTGGTGTTGACTGCCAAGCCTACGAATATATTAAAGGTCCACTTGAGTTAGCGCATCGTCAAACAAATGTGCGGGCGTTAGCTCAGGTTCAACAGGAATTTGTCAATAGATACAGAAACACGGTTTATGCGAAATACATAATTTGGAGCCTTGCGAATACTTACCGAGGATTAGGCGAGGATGAAAAGGCACTTCGGGAGTTGTGCAAGATTTCCGGTGAAGATTTTCACTACTCGAAGGATCTTCAAAGAAAAGTATATGAAATTGAGGAAAAATTACGTCCTTTTATTATGCTTCCGCTGCCGGAAAACGTGCCTGCGCCGATTCGCCCGCATCCTTGTGCAAGATTGCAAAATTAAGGTCGCTTGATTAAATAATGAAAGAAGGCGAACGGTAAAAATTTTTACCGTTCGCCTTTCTTGCCCGGATGCGACAGTTTAAATGTAATCAATACCGTACTGTAATTCAAACGCGGCTTGACATAAGTCCAGAAAAAGATATTGGAAAAAACAATGAGTAGTCAAATTTTTCTGACCTGCTTAAATTCACAATGTTTTCCAAGCAATCAATACTGAAAAAACCGAGAGAGCCGAGTAGTGTTATTTCTTTAATATTTTATGTTTTCCGATACAAAATAAAATCGGCTATTTCGCACAGCAAATCTGTGTCTTTATCAATCTTTTCTAATTCCTGACAAGATTGCGCGTGAACCGTTTCGGCAAGTTTGCGCGTTTCTTCTAAGCCGTAAAACGCCGGATAAGTTGCTTTTTCCGATGCCGCGTCTTTGCCCGCCGTTTTGCCTAAAACTTCCGACGTTTGCGTTACATCAAGCAAATCGTCCGTGATTTGAAAAAGAAGTCCGAGTTTTGAAGCGTAATTTGAAACGGCTTTGAGTTCATCCGCGCTTGCTTCGGCAATAATCGCTCCGGCTTTTGCCGATGCGGAAATTATCGCGCCCGTTTTGCATTGATGAATGTTTTTGAGTTCTTCGACGGAAATCTTTTTGCCTTCGGCTTCCAAATCAAGCTGCTGACCATTAGCCATTTTTGCGGCTGACTGGGCAAGTTCGGTAATCAATTTAACGCGGATTTTCATCGTTAAATTTTTATCTTCCGCGATCGCCTGAAACGCCAGCGTTTGCAAAACATCGCCCGCCAGAATTGCCGTCGCTTCGTCAAATTTTTTATGACAAGTTAAACGCCCGCGCCGCAAATCGTCGTCGTCCATTGCCGGTAAATCGTCGTGAATCAGCGAATATGTGTGAATCATTTCAACGGCGGCGGCAGTTTGTAATAATTTTTCTTCTGCCGCACTGAAGGTTTTGCCAATCACTAAAACCAGTGCGGGACGAAAGCGTTTGCCGCCCGCAAATAGACTCCAACGTATTGCTTCATGCAGTTTTTTCGGCTCGGTTTGCACCGACGGCACAAGTTCGTCAAGTTTTCGGTCAACAGTTCGAGTGCAATCGGCAAAGAAAATTTCCAACCTGTTCATTATAAAAAGAATATCGCGCACCGGCGCAGATGTGCAAAACCTTTCGCGGCAAATATCAAAAAGCCTCGAAATCAATTTTGCAAATAATCAAAATTGAAGTTTAATAGAATTCGTCAAAAATGTAATAATCCAATCCAAAATAAAAGGAAAAACCAAAATGAGCGAAGAAAACAGAAAACTTTCCGACGACGCTTTTGAACAAGAACTGCGAACCGATTTGGACGACGGTACCGCCGACAAACCGAAAGGGATGGCTCTGCATACAAAAATTTTAATTGGCTTGCTGGTCGGCGTTTTCGGCGGTTTGATTGTCAATTGGACGCTCGGCGGCGACAATCCGCGTGTCGTTTGGACGGTGGAAAATTTCACGCGCCCAATCGGACAATTGTTTTTAAATTTGCTGTTGATGATTGTCGTCCCGCTCGTGTTTTCGTCTTTGGTTGTTGGAATTGCAGGCATCGGCGACATTCGCAAACTCGGCAGAATCGGTTTGAAATCGTTTGCTTACACGCTGATTATTTCGGCAATTTCCGTCGTCATCGGTTTGGGTTTGGCAAACACGATTCGTCCGGGCGAAAGAATCAGTCCTGAAATTGCGGCGCAGCTTAAGGAAAAGTTCAGCAGCGGCGCAAGAGCGAGCGTCGAGAGCGCAACCAAAGCAGCCGAAAAAGACAGCGCGTTGATGCAAGTTGTCAAAACCATCGTGCCGAGCAATGTCTTCAATTCAATTTCCGGCGCGAGTCCGAATATGCTGCACATAATGTTTTTTGCGCTCATTGTCGGTATTGCGATTACGCTTCTTCCAGCACCGATTTCCGCGCCGTTTGTCGGGGTGATGGATTCGCTTTTTGTGATTACGACAAAAATTATTGACATCATTATGAAGTTTGCGCCCTATGCCGTCGCCTGTCTTTTGTTCAATAATATCGCGCAGTTCGGCTTAGACCTTTTGCAATCTTTGGGATGGTTTGTCCTGACCGTTCTGCTCGGTTTGAGCCTGCATTTTTTCGGTGTTTATTCGCTTTCGGTTTATTTCCTGTCAAAAATTAACCCGATTGATTTTTTCCGCCGCATTCGCACCGTGATTGTGACGGCGTTTTCGACTTCTTCATCAAACGCGACTCTGCCGACGGCTTTAAGAGTTTCCGAAGAAAACTTGGGCGTTCCAAAGGAAATCAATAGTTTTGTTTTGACCGTCGGCGCAACCGCCAACCAAAACGGCACGGCACTTTACGAAGGCGTAACGGTTTTGTTTTTGGCACAACTCGCGGGTGTTGAATTAACAATCGGTTTGCAGCTGATGATTGTTTATCTCGCCATTTTAGGCGGCATCGGCACAGCCGGAGTTCCTTCGGGTTCGATTCCGTTTATCATCGGAATTCTGGTAATGATTGGCATTGACCCGGCGTTGATTGCGATTATCTTGGGCGTTGATAGGATTTTGGATATGTGCCGCACGACTTTAAACGTCGTCGGCGACATCACGGCGGCGACTTTTGTTGCCCGCAGCGAAGGCTTTGAGCTTTTACAAACGCCGGAAAGTTCTGGAATCGGCTAAGACTTTAAGGTAAAATAACTTTGTTTGCGAGGTGAATTTATGATGAATGTCCAACCACAACCCAGACGGCTTCGTTTTAGTGTTGATGAATACTACAAGATGATTGAACTCGGAATGCTCAAGGACTACGAGAAAGCCGAAATTATCGAAGGAGAATTGATACAAAAAATGCCGATTGGAGATAGACACGCTTTTATAGTTGATGTTCTAGCTGAATTTTTGATTAAAAATGTTCCAGATAAAATTAGAGTTAGAGTTCAAAATCCCGTTCGTATATCTGATTATGATGAACCCGAACCTGATATAACGCTGGCGGATTTAACAAAATATGATGGCAAGCGGCATCCGCGTTCTTCAGAAGTTCTTTTAATTGTTGAAGTTTCCGATTCGACATTGAAATATGACCGCGACACAAAACTTTCGCTCTACGCTGAAGCAGAGATCCCAGAGGTCTGGATTGTTAATTTAAAAAACGATATTATCGAAGTTCATCAAAAACCGAGCAGCGGCATTTATCAATTAGCGCAGATTTTCAAACGCGGTGAAATTCTGCAATCTGAAATTCTGCCGAACTTGAAATTGGAAGTTGATAAAATTCTGAGTTAGAACTAAGGAGATTTATAAAAAAATGTTTCCAATCGGCGACGACAACACCGACCGTATCATTACGCCATATGTTAACTACATATTTATTGCAATTAACATTCTGGTTTTTGTTTTTCTGCAAGGCATCGGCGGCAATGATGCTTTCAGCTATGCTTTTTCGCTCGTCCCGAAGGAAATCACAAGCGGCATTGATATTACGGGCGTTCAGATTGTCCGCGATGCGCTCGGCAATACCGGACAAGTTCAGCATTATCCGACACGACTGCCGGTTTATTTTAATTTTTTGAGTTCAATGTTTATGCACGGCGACATAATGCACATTTTCGGCAATATGTTGTTTTTGTGGATTTTCGGCGACAATATCGAAAATCTCATCGGACATATTCGCTACGCGATTTTTTATATTGTCTGCGGATTTGCCGCCGCGCTCGGTCAGATTTTGATGGACACCGATTCGATTATTCCGATGCTCGGCGCATCCGGCGCAATCAGCGGCGTTCTCGGCGGTTATTTGCTTTTATTCCCGACACGGCGCGTTCGTGCGCTTTTGTTTAATATTTATACAACTGTTCCGGCGTATGTTGCGCTCGGAATTTGGATTGGTTATCAAATTATCATCGGCTATTTAACACCGACGGGAACGGGCGGCGTAGCTTACGCGGCGCACATCGGCGGATTTATCGCGGGTTTGGCATTGATTAAGGTTTTCGCCATCGGCATAAAAACACAAAAACTATAAAATTTTCAAGTAAAATCTGCTTAAAAATTTGTCTTTCCAATTCAAAACGCTATTGTTGCAAATATGAAAATTTACGATGTCAGCGTTCCGATTGGCGAACAAACGCCCGTCTATGAAGGCGACCCGAAAGTAGTTATTGAAACTGCGAATGCTATTGCCAAAGGCGATACAGCAAATGTTTCAAAACTGTGTTTCGGAGCGCACACGGCAACGCACGTTGACGCGCCGAATCATTTTATTGAAGGAACGCGCAAAGTTGACGAACTTCCGCTTGAAGTTTTAATCGGTAAAGCCCGCGTCGTTGAAATTGATAAAAATGCGGCGGCGATTGAATCGTCGCACATTGAAAATGCTAATTTAAAAGGCGTTGAGCGTGTTTTGTTCAAGACGCGCAATTCGGAATTTTGGAACGATTTAGGTCAGGGTTTCCGCAAGGATTTTACTTACATCGCGCCGGATGCGGCGCAAAAATTAGTTGAATTAGACGCGAAACTCGTCGGCATTGATTATCTTTCGGTGGAAAAATTCGGCTCGGAAGATTTTGCGACACACATTACGCTACTGAAAAATCAAATTATTATCATCGAAGGTTTGGATTTGCGCGAAGTTTCCGGCGGCGATTACGAATTAATTTGTTTGCCGCTAAAAATTGCGAGCGGAACGGGTGACGGCGCACCGGCGCGAACCGTTTTAAGGGAATTATAATGTTTAAAGTTGCGATAAAATATAAGCAAAAGTTTTATTCTGCAAGTATATGCGAAAAATACGGCAAATTTTCTTCGCGTGTCATATTTCTGCTTTTGTTTTTATTTGCCGCAACTTCCGCGCAAACCAAACTCGTCCCGCATAAAATCGGTCTGAAAAACGGCAAAACTTTTAATCTGAATCTGCCCGCCGATTACGAAATAATTCCCGCCGCCGAAGGTTTCAAGCGCGTGCGCTTTTTCGCCAAAGCACCGGACGGGCGAATTTTCGTTACCGATATGTATAATCTGACCGATAATAACAAAGGCGCGGTTTATATTTTGAGCGAATTTGATTTGGAAACCGGAAGATTTACGCGCGTTACGCCATATTTGACCGGTTTAAAAAATCCGAACAGCGTTCAGTTTTACAAAGACGAAAACGGGCAGGATTGGTTTTATCTGGCGGAAACCGACAAACTAACGCGCCGCAAATTTACGCCGGACGAAACAAAACCAACCGATACCAAACCGCAAACTTTAGCCACATTTCCCGATTACGGTTTGAGCTACAAATACGGCGGCTGGCATCTGTCGCGGACAATCGCTTTTGCGCCGAACGGAAGACTTTATGTTTCAGTCGGAAGCAGCTGCAATGCCTGCATTGAAAAAGAAGAAGTCCGCGCTTCGGTTTTGGAGATAAATGCGGACGGTTCAAACCAACGCATTTTTGCAAAAGGTTTGCGAAACGCCGTCGGTTTAAAATGGATTGGCAATTTTTTGTTTGCGACCAATCAAGGCGCAGACCATTTAGGTTTGAACAAACCGGACGAAACATTTTACGCGCTTACCGGCGGCGCGGATTACGGTTGGGCTTCGTGTTATCAGTCAAACGGCAAGGTTTTCCGCGACCCGAAATATAATCGCTTGAAATCCTGCGCCAATGTTCCCGTGTCTTATGCTGATTTTCCCGCACACGCTTCCGCGCTCGGTTTCGATTATTTCGACGAACAAAACACGAGCGAAGTTATCAAAAACGCATTTCTCGTCGCGCTTCACGGTTCAACCAACAAAGACATCGGGCGCGGCTACAAAATCGTGATTATGCGGAAAGGCGAAAAACTGCAGGATTTTATCAATGGATTTTTGCAGGGAAAAACAGTTTTCGGTCGCCCTTGCGACATTATGAAACTCGACGCAAATTCCTTCCTTTTCACCGACGATTACAGCGGAATCGTTTATTACGTCAGAAAAAAAGGCTGGAAATCGCCAACCGCTCAAACGCCCGAAACCCAAGAGAAAATTGTTTCTCAAAATCAGGAAAATACAAATGCGCCCGCCGACGCGCCGACCAACAAAACTTGTTTTGGTTTGGCTGCAATTATCGCGGCGGCTTTCGGGCAGATGATTTTCTTCAAGTGATTAGAATTTTCTCAAACCGCCGTGATACGATAATTTTTAAGTGTTGAAAATTATATGAATATCGGAATTACGGTTTATCCAACTTATGGCGGAAGCGGCATTGTCGGCTCGGAATTGGGACGCGAACTCGCTGCCCGCGGTCATAACGTTCATTTTATCTCGTCTATGCTGCCGACTCGTTTGATTGAACTCGGCGAGCGCATCCATTTTCACGAAGTTGAGATGATGACCTATCCGCTTTTCGAGCATCAGCCGTATGATTTGGCTCTGGCAACGAAAATGGCAACCGTCGCACGGGCGGAAAAATTGGATCTGCTGCACGTTCACTATGCAATTCCGCATTCGATTAGCGCGATTCTGGCGCGTGAATCAATCAAACAAAAACGCTACGTTCCGGTTATCACCACGCTGCACGGCACGGATATAACGCTGGTCGGCGCAGACCGTTCTTACTTGCCGATTACGCGCTACGGGCTTCAACAATCGGACGGCGTGACGGCGGTTTCTAAATTCTTAAAACAAGCGACGATTGAAACATTCGACTTTGACGAAATCGAAGTTATTCCGAATTTTATCTGCCCGACTCATTATGTCCGTCAGACGGATTCGCCTCTGCACAAAGAACTCGCGCCGAACGGCGAAAAATTGCTTGTTCACGTTTCCAACTTCCGCGCCGTCAAGCGTCCGCTCGATTGCATCGAAATTCTGGCAAAAGTCCGCGAAAGCGGCGGAAATGCCCGATTGATAATGGTCGGCGACGGACCGGAACGCTCGGCTTGCGTTTATCGCGCCGAACAGTTAAATATCAAGGACGAAACAACTTTTGTCGGCAAACAAGCCAATATCTCTGATTATTTGGGCGTGGCGGATGTCTTTTTGCTTCCGTCGGAACTCGAATCTTTCGGGCTTGCCGCGCTCGAAGCCGAAGCCTGCGAAGTTCCCGTTATTGCCACGCGCATCGGCGGAATCCCCGAAGTTGTTACCGACGGCGAAACGGGTTTTCTGAGCGATGTCGGCGATGTCGAGAAAATGAGTAGAGACGTGATGAAATTCTTAAATAATGAAGGAATGCGTCTGACATTCGGCAAAAAAGCGCGTGAACTCGCCCTATCGCGTTACAGTTCGTCAATGATTGTTCCGCAATATATCAATTTTTACGAGAAAGTTTTGGGAGCGAAATCGGTTGGAGCATAACGACGAAAAAGAAATTTTGGCGGAAAAACCTGATGCCTTTTGGTTTCGCGTCTATGCGACAGTTATTGCCATAACTGTTTTGGTTATTTCAGCTTTGTGGGCATTTTCGCGTTATTTTTCAGAATAATTTCACCACGGAGACACAGAGATTTTTTTAGCCGCGAATCACACAAATAACACGAATCAAATTTTATTCTGTAAATCTGGTCTATCCTATTTTTTATTTCTCTGTGCCTCTGTGGTTCAACGGTTTTATAACAAATGAAACTACTCGATTGGTTAATTGTCGCTGCATATTTGGTTTATGTGATTTGGGACGGAATCCGTATGACCAAAAACAGCGGCAATGTTGAGGGCTATTTTCTCGCTAATCGGAGTTTGCCGTGGTGGGCGGTTGGATTGTCCGTGATGGCGACGCAGCTGTCCGCGATAACTCTGGTCGGGACGACCGGACAAGCGTATTCGGACGGAATGCGGTTTATCCAATTTTATTACGGTCTGCCATTGGCAATGATAATTTTGTGCATTACGGTCGTGCCGTTTTTTCGCCGCGCCAACGTCTATACGGCTTACGAATATCTCGAAAAACGCTTTGATGTCAGAGTCCGCACGCTGACGAGTTTCTTTTTTCTGCTGTCGCGTGGTTTGGGTGTGGGCGTAATTATCTCCGCGCCGTCCATTGTTTTATCAATCGTTTTAGGCTGGAATCTGATTTTTACTATTTTCGCCATCGGTTTGACAACGACCGTCTACACGATGTTCGGCGGCGTGCAGGCTGTAACTTGGACGGATGTCAAGCAGATGTGTATTATTTTTTTCGGCTTGGGCGTGGTTTTATTGGTGATTTTGTCAAACTTTCCCGCCGACGTTTCCTTAACCGACGGATTGCATCTGGCGGGAAGTCTGGGAAAATTGAATACGGTTGATACGAGTTTTAATCTCACAGAAAAATACACGCTTTGGTCGGGTTTGATTGGCGGATTGTTTTTGATGCTCGGCTATTTCGGCTGCGACCAGAGCCAAGTGCAAAGATATTTAACGGCAAAGTCGGTTGACGAAGGCAGAACTTCCCTGCTGATGAGCGCGTTTCTGAAAATTCCAATGCAGTTTTTTATTTTGCTAATCGGCGTTTTAGTTTTTGTCTTTTACCAATTCAATGCGCCGCCGATGATTTTCAATTCGGTACAGGCGGAAAAAGCTGCAGACGGAACACGCGCCGCCGAATACAAAATGCTTGAAAACGAATACAAACTCGTCCACACTTTGCGCGAAAAAGCCGCGCTTGATTTTGTTTCCGCCGAAAAACAGACGGACGAAACGGCAAGCGCAATCGCAAGAAAAGATTACATACAGGCAAACGACGAATTCAACAAAACGCGCAAAAATGCCGTCGAATTTATCAAATCCGCCAACGGCGAAAAAGACTTCAACGATGTCAATTACGTTTTCCCGACCTTTGTCGTTCAAAATATGCCGATGGGCGTTATTGGTTTAATTATCGCGGCGATTTTTGCGGCGGCGATGAGTTCGATTGCGGCGGAACTCAACGCGCTGGCAACTGCCACGACGATTGATTTTTATCGGCGACTTTATAAACCCGACGCAACCGACGCGCATTTTGTCGCCGTCGGCAGAATCTCAACTTTTATTTGGGGAATATTTGCCTGCATCGTAGCAATTTACGCAGCGAATCTCGGTTCGCTGATTGAAGTCGTCAACAAATTCGGCTCGTTTTTTTACGGCTCGCTGCTCGGCGTTTTTGTGTTGGCGTTTGTCGTCAAAAGAGCGCGGGCGCGTGGCGCATTTTTCGGTTTATTGTTCGGCATCGCGTCGGTTTGGATTGCAAGTTTTTATACCGACATCGAGTTTTTATGGTTTAATGTTATTGGTTGTTTGGTAACGGTTTTGTTTGGATATTTAATCAGTTTGACTGTAAGAGAAGGAGATTTGCCCACAAATGTACGCGGATAAAAACAAGGCAAAAGTAAAAAGTAAAAAGGTAAAAGTTCGGAACAATTTCGCCTTTTACCTTTTATCTTTTGTCTTGTCTTTTCTTTGCGTCTTTGCGCCTTTGCGGGAAACTTCCGCGCAAGTCAAGCCAGTTTACGATTACGGCGCAATTGGTTTGGGACAACTGCTTGAACGATTAAATAATACAAAAAGCGTGATGATGATTGGCGCGCACCCGGACGATGAGGATTCCGCGCTGCTGGCATATTTAGCACGCGGCGAAAATGCGCGAACCGCTTATCTTTCTTTGACACGCGGCGACGGCGGGCAAAATATTCTGGGTGCGGAACTGTTTGAACCTCTGGGAATAATTCGCACCGAAGAACTTCTTCAAGCCAGACGACTTGACGGCGCAGAACAATTTTTTACACGCGCTTTTGATTACGGATTTTCTAAAACTCTGGCGGAAGCCAAAGAAAAATGGAACGAAAAAATAATTTTGTGCGACACGGTTCGCGCCATTCGCAAATTTCGCCCTCAGGTTGTAATTTCACGCTTTTCAGGAACACCCGCCGACGGACACGGACAACATCAATTTTCGGGTTACATCACGCCGCTCGCCATCAAAGCCGCCGCCGATGCCAAACAATGCTCTTACGCAGGATCACCTTGGCAGGTTTTAAAATTTTACGTCGAGCAAGGTTTTCGTTCAACCAATGAACCAACTTTGAAAATCAACACGGGCGAATATGATTTTCTTTTGGGGCGCAGTTACGCCGAAATCGCGGCGGAAGGTCGCAGTCAGCATAAAACACAGGAACAAGGCGGTTTAGAGTTAAAGGGCGACAGATTTTCCGGTTTGAATTTAATCGAAAGCGTCGCGCCGAAGGTTGAAAATGAGCAAAGCATTTTCGACGGAATTGATACAAGTATTGATACAGGGATTGATGCAACACAAAAAACCAATTCTTTTTCAGAAGAAGAAGAAAAAGCGGAACTTTCCAAAATTTCAGCGGCGGCTAAACGAGCTTTAGAAGAATATGAGCCGAATAATCCACAGAAAATCATACCGATTTTGCTCGAAGGATTAAAAGCCATCAAAAAAATTCAACTAAGCGGCGCATTGCCGACACCAGATGTTTCTCAGAAAGGTTTAGAGTTTTTCGAAGCAATTCGACACGCAAGCGGTATTAGGATTGATGCTTTAGCCGACCGCGAAACCGTCGCGCCTGACGAAAATTTTCTAGTGACGATTAAAGTTTTTCTGCCGAAAACGATTAATGCCAAAATAAAAAGTATTGATTTGCGAGTACCGAATGATTGGATGGATTACGAAATTAATGAGCCGAAAGAAACGAATCAAAATTTTTTTCGGCGTGAAAATGCGAATCGAACAAGTTATTTCACAGTGAAAGTTAGGCGCAAAGCAAAACCGACTCAACCATTTTGGCTGGAAAAACAAAGACAAGGAGATTTATTTAATGTTCAGCCGCCGTTCGATTATCAAAATAATTTACCTTTTCATCCGCAAAATGTTCTCGCGTATGCAAAACTTGAAATTGAAGGGACTGAATTTTATTTCGAACAGCCCGTCGAGTATCGTTACGCCGATGACATTCGCGGTGAGATTCGCAGAGATTTAAACGTCGTGCCGAAAATTTCTTTGAGCCTCGACCAAAAACTTTTGACTGTTCCGCAGAGCGAAAAAGCGCAGACCAGAAGAATTGTTTTAAGTATTACAAATAATTCTTCGGAAACGATAAGCGGCGAAGCAAAATTAAACGTGCCGAACAGTTGGAAAATTAAGCCGGGCGCAGCGAGTTTCAATCTTAAAAACAAAGGCGAAAAAACTTCTGCTGTGTTTGAATTGACGATTCCCGCTAAGTTCAAAATCTCCGATTTTGAACTTAGCGCACAGGCAACTGCGGCAAACGGCGAAACTTTCACGCAAACGATGCACGAAATTGCTTATCCGCATATTCAAACGCATCACTTTTACACCGAAGCAAAAACGAAAGTTATTGTTTTAGATTTGAAAGTTGCGCCCGTCAAAGTCGGTTACATAATGGGAAGCGGCGACAATGTTCCCGAAGCGATTCGGCAAATGGGTTTGAGTGTCGAATTGTTAAATGAAAATGATTTAACAATTGGTGATTTGTCGCGCTTTGATGTGATTGTCGTCGGCATTCGCGCTTCGCAAGTGCGGCAGGATTTTGTCAGTAATAATCAAAGATTGCTTGATTATGTGAAAAACGGCGGAACTTTGATTGTTCAATATCAGCGTCCCGATTATGTTTCACTTTTACCTTTTCCGGCGCAAATCGGCACACGAGTTGTGGACGAAAACGCGAAGGTTACGATTTTAGACGCAAACAATCCAATCTTTAATTTTCCGAATAAAATTACGGATGAAGATTTTAAAAATTGGGTGCAGGAAAGAAATCTCTACTCTTTTACGACGTTTGATGCCCGGTATAAACCACTTCTTGAAGCACACGACGCAAATGAAGCGGAAAACAGAGGCGGTTTGGTTGTCGCGGAAATTGGCAAAGGCAAATATATCTACACTTCTTACGCATTTTTCAGACAGTTACCGGCGGGCATTTCGGGTGCATATCGGCTTTTCGCTAATCTTTTAAGTTTGCCGAAATCGAAGCAAAAATAAAAACACTGTCAGATTTTCACCGTCGTTACGCTTTGAAATTCTTTTTTAAACCTTGCCAGCATTCGTAATAATCGGCTTGCAGACTCGGCGTTTCCATGGCAAAGCGCGTCGGGCGAATAATGTAGCGCGACTCGAACATAAACGCCAGAGTGTTTTCAATTTTCTGCGGTTTAAGTTTCGCATTTGAGGCTTTTTCAAATGCGTCCAAATCAGGACCGTGTGCGCTCATTTGATTGTGAAGCGAACCGCCGCCCGCGAGAAAACCTTCTTCTTTTGCGTCATATTGCCCGAAAATCAAGCCCATATATTCGCTCATCACGTTGCGATGATACCACGGCGGGCGAAATGTGTTTTCAGCCACCAGCCAACGGTCTGGGAAAATTACAAAATCACAATTTGCCACGCCAATTTCACTCGAAGGCGAAGTCAGAACCGTGTAAATACTTGGGTCTGGATGGTCAAAAGAAACCGAGCCAATTGTGTTAAATCTTCGCAAATCATATTTATACGGCGCGTAATTTCCGTGCCAAGCGGCAACATCGAGCGGCGAATGGTCAGTTTCACAACTCCACAAATTGCCGCCGAATTTAGCGACAATTGCCATCTCGCCGTCGCGGTCTTCAAACCACGCTTCGGGCGTTTCAAAATCACGGGAATTAGCCAAACCGTTTGCGCCAATCGGACCGAGTTCGGGCAAGCGAAACTGCGCGCCGTAATTTTCGCAAATGTAGCCGCGTGCTTCGCCGTCCGGCAATTCAACGCGAAATTTCAAACCACGCGGCACAACGGCAATTTCACCAGAATCAATTTCAATAATTCCTAATTCGGTTAGAAAACGAACGCGATTTTTCTCAGCGACAATAAGCATTTCCCCGTCTGCGTTATAAAAAAATCTGTCCGTCATTTCTTTATTGCAAGCGAAAATGTGAACTGCCATTCCGACTTGCGCGAAACTGTCGCCGTTTCCCGCAATTGTGATTAATCCGTCAACAAAATCGGTTTCGGTTTTGGGTATTGGCAAAGGATTCCAGCGCAATTGATTTGGCGTTATTACAATTTCATCAAACGGCGAAGATTTGAGCCAATTGTTCTCAATCTGCCGAAATGGTTTGTGCAAAACGCTTGGACGAACGCGATATGTCCAAGTTCTTTTATTAAACCAGCGCGGCGCGGTAAAAGCCGTTCCCGAAAACTGCTCGGTGTAAAGCCCGAAAGGAGCTTTTTGCGGCGAATTTTGTCCAACCGGCAACGCGCCTTCGATTGCTTCGGTGGCAAATTCATTGCCGAAACCGCTTTGATATTTGAATTGTTCTTCGCTTGTCGTCGGTGTCATCATTTTTCAATTTTCTTTTCGATTTGTTGCAGATAAGAGAAAATGTTTTCGGCTAAATTGAAAGCCTCCGACTTTAATCGGTTAATATCTTCGGTTTCAATAAAACAATCTGCTTGAACTCTGATTTTGTGAAGTCGCATTCCTGAAATTCCGACAGCGCGAAAAGTCTTTCCGCGTCTTTCAAA
>MWZA01000127.1 GCA_002050455.1 Acidobacteria bacterium 5-1
CGATGTGGTGGCGCGTCTGCGCCGAATTTTGAAAACAAGGAGCATCGGACATACGGGAACGCTCGACCCGTTTGCCACCGGCGTTTTGGTAATGTTAATCGGCAAAGCAACGCGCCTCGCGCAGTTTCTTGATAAGGACGCAAAGGAATATCAAGCAGTTATTCGCTTCGGCTTTGAAACCGATACGGGCGACCTGACAGGAAGCCCAAAGTCTAAAGTCCAAAGTCCAAAGTCCGTTTCGATTAAAGAAATTGAAAGTGCATTAGAAAGTTTTCGCGGTGAAATCGAACAAACGCCGCCGATGTATTCGGCGAAAAAATTTGCAGGAAAGAAACTTTATGAACTAGCGCGAAAGGGAATTGAGATTGAGCGAAAACCCGTCAGAGTTAAAATTTACGAATTACAAATTACGGATTACGAATTACGGGAAAAGACCAATGACTTTGGATTTTGGATTTTGGACTTTGGACTCAAAATTTCGTGTTCGGCAGGAACTTATATTCGCACGTTAGCCGAAGATATCGGAAGAAAACTCAGTGTCGGCGCACATCTTGCCGAATTGAGAAGAACCCGCGCCGGAAAGTTTGAAATATCAAAAGCGGTTTCTCTCGAAAAATTAGAAGAAATTGTTTTTGAAAATAAACTTGATAAAATTTTAATTTCAATGAATCAAGCTGTTTCGCACTTGCCGGAAATCAAACTTTCGGCGGAAGAAATAAACAAAACGAAAAACGGGATAAAATTAAAAACCGAATCAGCCAAAATTGCCGACAGCGAGTTTTGCCGAATGACGGACAAAGACGAAAACTTAATCGCCGTCGGAATTTACAGCGCAGCGGAAAAAACTGTTCAACCAAAATTGGTTTTGGTGTAGAATCAAAGTTCAGAGTTTAACAGGAAACATGCTGTTGATGCTCTGTGCGTGAACTCTAAACTTTTAATCTTAATTCAGTTAACTGATGCCGACGCAGAAAGAAAAAAGCAAGTTAAATTGGAGCGCGGGCATCCTGCCCGCACATCTGCCAAGGCAGATGAAATGTTTTTCGTGCGGGCGCGAAGGCGGGCAAGGATGCCCGCGCTCCAATGCATCAGTCAGTTAAATCGTTTATGAAAAAAAGATATTTATTAGCGGGCGCAACGACGGGCGCAATCGGCAGTTTGATTGCTTGGAAATTTTTGACGCGGGCAAGCCAAATTAATTGGGAAGATTTTGCCGATAAAATTCATCACGCGGAAAATTCGCACTTTGTCGAAATTGACGGCGCAACCGTCCATTATCAGGAATTTGGCGATGCCGCCGACCCGACGCTTATTTTGATTCACGGCTATTCGGCTTCGACGTATGTTTGGGAAAAAGCTGCGCCGATGCTTGCCGACAAGGATTTTCACGTGATTGCGGTTGACCTGCTCGGCTTTGGTTATTCGGAAAAACCCGCGTCGTTTGATTATACGATTGCTTCGCAGGCGCGGCTGGTTGAGCGTTTGATGGACCGATTAGGCATCGGACGCGCAACGCTCGTCGGCAGTTCTTACGGCGGCGCGGTTGCTTCGTCCGTCGCCCTCGATTATGCGGAAAGAGTCGAAAAACTCGTGCTGGTCGGCGCGGTTATCAACGATGAGGTGAAAAATCAACCGATTTTAAAAATCGCGGCAATTCCGGTCGTGGGCGAACTTATCGTGCCTTTTCTGATTGGCTCAAAAGCGTTTCTCAAATTTCGGATGCAAGGCACGATTGCGCCTGCCAATCATCATCTGATTACGCAAGAGAGAATCGAAGCCGTTCATCGCCCGTTAAATGCGGCGGACGGACATCATTCGATTTTACGGACGGCGCGAAATTGGGACGCTTGCCGCATCGAAGCGGACGCGCATCTGATAAGTCAGCCGACGCTTCTCATCTGGGGCGAAGAAGACAATGTAATACCAAAGCAGAACGGAGAAAAACTCCATCAGGAAATCTTAAATTCGCGCTTTATCGTTTTGAAAAATTGCGGTCACGTGCCGCAGGAAGAAAAGCCCGCCTGTTTTGTCGAACTCGTTACCGAATTTTGCCGCGACAAAAAAGGTCGGCTTTTTGTTGACAAATCAGCCAACCTTTAGTTGGAACTCAAAACTTTTTTCGGATTTTTGAGATAACTTCTAGAAGCTATCTCAAAAATACGCGCGAAACGTTTAGAGTCCACGCAGAGAGCGTATCTTCCGCCGCGCTTGGCGGGCGGAGCAAGCTAAAGTTTGGACTCTGAACGCTTGAAATTTATTTTTGAGATAGCTTTTAGTATCTTATTACTGAAAAAAACTAGACTATTTCATCAGTCATAATTTATCTTTAATTTTGCTTATGGCTTTTTGGGAGTTTTTCAAGCGGCAGCTTCTTATCGCGCACGTTTCCGGCATTCCCGTGCGGATTGATTATCGCTGGTTTTTCGTGCTGGCGTTGATGTCTTGGATTACGGCGACCAGCGTTAATCCTCTGCTGGAGAATTTTCTCACGAGTTTTATCTTCGGCTTGGTAACGACTCTGATTTTTTTTGTTTCGATTTTTCTGCACGAACTCGCGCACGCTTTTATTGCCCGAATCGAAGGCATACAAGTTGTGGAAATTGTGCTTCATCCTTTTGGCGGGATGACGCGCTTTAGACACGAACCCGATACGCCGCGTGCCGAATTTCGCATTGCCATTGCCGGACCGGTCGCCAGTTTTCTGCTCGCCCTTCTTTTTCTCGTGTTAATGGCAGGTTTTAATTCGCTTGGCACAAATATTCTCGCGCCGCTGTGTTTTCTGCTGGCTTTAGGGAATTTTCTGTTGGCGATTTTCAATCTTTTTCCGGGTTATCCGCTTGACGGCGGCAGAGTTCTGCGGGCTTATCTGTGGCGGCGCGGCGCGGATTTAAATGAAGCGACAATTTTAACCGGACGATGCGGGCAAATTATTGCGGTTGTGTTAATTACGTTCGGCATTTTTGTCGCGTTGGGGCGCGGCGATTTTTTTACCGGATTCTGGACGATTTTAGTCGGAATTTTTCTTTACGACGCGGCAAAATCAATCATTCGCCAAGTCAATGAACTGGAAAAACTTTTGGTTAAAGACGTGATGAAACTACCTATTTCCGTCGCGCCCGAAACGGATGTTCTGCATTTCGTTGACCGCACTTTGCCGCTTTACCGGCAGACGGTTTTTCCGGTGGCGAAAGACCAGCAGCTCTATGGCATTTTAGCTTTGGAAGATTTGAAAAAATTGCCGCGGGAAGATTGGCACAAAACGAAAATTTTAGACGTGATGCGTCCGATTACAACCGATTATTTTGTCGAAGCGGACACGCTTTTGTCCGAAGCACGAGAACTAATGCGCGAAAACGGCATCGGCGCACTCGGCGTGATTGATGTGAACGGCAACTTGGTTGGTTTTATGCAAACGAAAAAAGTTAGACAAAGAAATTGATTCGTTGAAGAATTGCAGATTGCCGCATCATGTTTAATTATTAAAACTAAAAGTTTTACAATAAAAGATAAAGGGAGAAAAATGTTAGCTGTTCTCGGCGCACTGTTTGCGAACGGAATAATCACGATTTTGAAATTCATCGCTGCCGTTATTACTGGTTCATCGGGAATAATGGCGGAGGCTTTGCATTCTTTGGCGGATACGACAAATCAAGTATTTTTGCTTCTCGGATTGCGTTTCTATAACCGTCCCGCGTCGGAAAAACGTCCGTTTGGTTACGGCAAGGAACGATTTTTTGGTCGTTTATTGCCGCGATTTTTATTTTCGGTGTCGGTGCTACCTTTGCCATTTATGAAGGCTACCAAAAGCTGACGCATCCGCATCCGCCGACAAATCTCGGCTGGGCATATTGGGTTTTGGGAATTTCTTTTGTATTGGAATTGGGTTCAATCGGCTTGGCACTTTATCAGGAAATCAAAGAAGCACATCACGAAGGATTAACTTTCTGGCAGTATTTGAAAAAATCAAAAGACCCGACGGCGAAAACCGTTTTGTTTGAAGACTCGGCAGCGTTGCTTGGGATTGTCGTCGCCGGGGTTGGGATTTATCTAACCGAACATCAAGTTCCGCCGGGCGCGGGCGCGTATTGGGACGGGATAGCTTCAATTGTTATCGGTCTGATTTTGGCGGTCGTCGCGTTTGTTTTGGCGCGTTTTTCGCACGGTCTTCTGCTTGGCGAAGCGGCAAACTCGGAAGAAGTCGAAACGCTTCGCCAAGTAATCGAAGAGCATCCGAGCGTTGTCGAAGTTGTCGAACTTTTGACGATGCATCTTGCCCCGAAGCAAATTTTAGTCAACGCGCATATTAATCTGAAAGACAATTTAACCAACGAACAGATTGTTAAAAGCATCAACGAAATTGAGGCAAATATGAAAAAAGCCGAGCCGAAAGTAGATATGATATTCTTAGAAACATCAAGCCTCAGCGAAAGCACGGTTAAAGAGGTTATCCCGGAACACATCGGATAGTAAGTTCAAAGTTCCAAATTCCAAGTTCCAAGTTGGAGATTGAACATTAAACTTTGAATTTTGAACTTTGAACTAAACAAATGCAGTTTAGCAATTACATTCCAACAATAAACACCTTGCGAAACGCGCTGGACATCGCGCTGGTTTTTATCATTGTGTATGTCGTTCTGAAACTTCTGCGCGGAACGCGGGCGGTGCCGACGGTCGTCGGAATGGTCATTTTGGCTCTACTTTATTGGTTTGCGGTTGTCCAAGACCTCGCCACGCTTGAATTTGTTCTGCGTTCCGCCGTGCTGTATATCGGCGTTGCAATTATCGTTCTTTTCCAATCGGAAATCCGCCAGGCGTTGATTTACTTTGGCAACCGGCTGCGTTTTCCAATTCTGCGCCGTCAGAGCGATGGACTTGGCGAAACGATTTACAATGAAATCATTTTGGCAGCAACGACACTTTCATCGGAAAAAATCGGCGCGTTGATTGTCATTGAACGAACCGTCGGTTTGCGAAATTTTATTGATGCGGGCGTTCAGCTTGATGCTAAACTCAGTTACGATTTGCTGGTAACGATTTTTAATCCAGCAACGCCGCTTCACGACGGCGCGGTGATTATTCACAATGAACGCATCGCCGCCGCTTCCGTCTTTTTGCCGTTAACGAAAAATCCGAGTATTTCGCGTGAACTTGGCACGCGCCACCGTGCCGCCATCGGTATAACCGAAGGAACGGACGCGATAACGGTGATTGTTTCCGAAGAAACAGGCTTGATTTCCTTTGTTGAGAACGGAATTTTGAAACGTAATTTAGATACAACCGCGCTTCGCGCTTTGCTGCTTAGCGCAATGGATATGCCCGTTATAGAAACGAAGCGTGAGCCAACCAAAACGATGAAAGAATCTGAAACGGAGATAACTTTGGGATAAAATGTCAGTCGTTAGTTGTTCGTTGTTCTTTGCAATAAACAACGAATAACTGACGACGAACAAATGCTTTTTCAAACCGATAAATTTTTTCAAAAAGATGAACGGCAGATTTCTTTTCGCCGGTTGTTTCGGCGTGTATTTTTGGACGATTGGTTTATCAAAGCAATAGCGTTGGTGATTACGTTTGCGCTGTGGTTCGGCGTTACCGGACTTCGTGCGCCGACAACGGCGCGGCTGAAAAATATTGCTCTGAACTTGCGCGTTTCCAACGACATTGAAGTTACAAATTCGCCGGTGCAGGAAGTTGATTTAGTCGTTACGGGCGACAAACGTAAGATTGACCAGATAAATCCGCGTGATTTGGTTGCGTCATTAGATTTAACGGAGGTTCAGGCGGGCGACCGAACGGTGCAGATTACACCCGAAAATGTTAATGTTGAACTGCCGACCGGCGTAAAACTCGAAGAAGTTCAACCAAGCAAAATCGCGGTTAAGTTGGAAAAGGTTGAAGAACGTGAAATTCCGGTTAAATCTGAAACCGAAGGCAGTGTCGCGGAAGGTTTTGAGATTTACGGCACAGCGGTTTTGCCGAATAAAATTCGGGTGCGCGGACCTGAAAGTTATATTAAATCGCTTGATTCGGTTTCAACCGAAAAAATAAATCTTGAAAATCGCAATGAGGATTTTACCACCCAACAGGTCGGTCTTAATGTCGTCAATCCGAAACTTACGCTGATTGATACGGTGGTTGATGTTGTTTTCAAAATCGGCGAAAAACGAATTGAAAGACTTTTTCTTGTTCCGGTTCAAACCGAAAATAAAAGCGGCACGGCAACCGTTGTGCTGTATGGCGCACGCTCAATTTTGGACGCTTTGAAGGCGGAAAATTTGCAAGTGGAAATCGTTAAAGCCGAATCGGGCGAAAACTCTCTGCGCTTAGTTTTACCCGCTGAAATTCAAGGAAAAGTCGAGATTAGAAAGTTCAAAATCAATTGATAAATGGTAAATGGTTAATGGTAGATCAAAGCAAGGTTTCTAACCATTTACCATTAACCATTTTCTTACGTCTTCGCGCATTTCGTCCGTAATTTCGTGTTTTGCTTGGTAGAGGCTTGCTTGAAAATTCGGCAAATAATCTTTTAATTTTTGCTCGAAAGTTTGAAATTTCCCAAGCGGATAAAATTCATCGTCGCTGCCGTAAAGATAGAAAACATCGGCATTTGTCGGTTTATAAAGTGCATTTGTTTCCAAATCCGAAGGAATTCCGCCGCAAACGCCAATCACACCGCAAACAGCATCGGGAAAAGTAAAAGCAAAACGAAAATTCAGCGCACACGCCTGCGAAAATCCGTAAAGAAAAACTTTATCCGCATCAATAATTTCTTTGCCTGCAAGTTTTGCGATTATTTCCAAAATAAAATTGTGATGCAAAGAAACGGATTCCTCCGACTTGTAATCGGTCAGCCAGCCGAAACCAATTTTATAGTCGTTATCGGTTTGACGAAAATGCTGATGCGGAGCTTGGATTGACACGATAACACAATTTTCCGGCGCGATGACAAACGCCTCGCGCATCATATAGCGTTTATGTGCGCCGTAACCGTGAACCGCAATCAGAAGCGGCGCGGGTTTTTTCAGGTTTTCGGGAATATACAAATCGTAGTAAAGTTTAATTTCGGTTTTAACGCTCAAATCGGTTTGCAGATTTTCGGAATTCATAAACAGAGTTTAGAAATTAAATTGCGCGGACGTAAAGTTACAAAATAATTTGAGCAGGACAGACAGGATTTACAGGATATAACAATTTACGGCTGAGTTATTTCAATTTCCTTTTATGCAAAAATTTCTTAATTGGCTCGACGATATCGCCAAAATTGAAGTTGAAAACGCTTTCGCCAAATGGCTTGAGCGCATTGCTTTTATATTTTTAATTTTGATGATTTTATCCGCGCCGCATTCGATTGCCGCGACACAGACGGCTTGGCTGTGCGGAATGCTGGCGTGGATAATTCGTTTTTTTATAAAACCTCGCCCGCCGCTTTCCAAAAATCCGCTTCGTTTGAAAACGCCGCTTGACATTGCTTTGTGGGCTTTTTTGTTTTGGTCGCTGATTTCTTCGATTTTTTCTTACGCGCCGGACATTTCGCTCGACCGTCTGCGAAACACGCTGCTTTTTCTCATTTTTTATTTCGTTATCGGAAATCTGCGAAGCATTCGCGCCGCCAAATTTCTGGCTTTTGCTCTTATTTTTTCGGCAATGGTCAGCGTCATTTGGACACCGATTGAGCGCATTTTCGGGCGCGGCGTGGAAGTTACGGGCGTGAGCGCGGAAAGTCCTCTGGCAAAAGGCGCGGTTATCCAAGGCTTGGCAATAGCCGACGGCGACACAATTATCGAAGTTAATAAAAGGAAAATTCGTACGCCGGAAAGTTTAATCGCCGAACTTGAAAAAAGCGATGTTTCGCAAGTCAAGTATTATCGTCCTGATTTTAATTCGGTAGTCGAAGTCAGACGTGCCGATTTGTTAGACGGTGAAAACGCTGCCCAGCGGCTCGGCATCAGCAGTTGGAAACACAGCCGAAATTGGCGTTCCGCCGGATTTTACGGGCATTACACGACTTTTGCCGAAGTCCTGCAGCTTATTGCTTCGCTCATTTTCGGACTTTTTATCGCGCTCGACAAAAAACGCTCACGGCTTGGCGCAATTTTGCTTTTCTGCGTTGCCGCAATCGGTGTTGCGCTTCTTTTAACCGTTACCCGTGCATCGCAACTCGCGTTTTTGGTTTCGGCTTTCGCCATTGTTCTGGCAAACGGCAATCGTAAAATGCTTTTAACTTTAGCGGCAGTAGTTTTGCCGGTTGCATTGACTGGACTTTTCTTTTTGCAGCAGAGCCGAAAGGTCGAATTTTTCGACTCGAAAGACGATTCGACCTTGTATCGTGAAATGATGTATCGGGACGGCTTTCATCTCTGGACAAAAAACGTGCGAAATTTCTCTCTCGGTGTCGGGATGGATTCCATCCGGCGTTATTGGCAAGATTGGGGTTTATTTGATAAAGGATGGCAGCCAATGGGACATTTTCATTCGACGCCTCTACAGCTCGTCGTTGAACGCGGACTGCCCGCACTTCTGCTGTGGCTGTGGATTTTATTTATTTACGGCAGAACGCTGTGGCGCGAACTCAAAGTCCAAAGCCCAGAATTCAAAGTTGAAAATCCAAAATCCGTTGATTGGCAGAAAAAGGGAATTATTTTAGGTTGTTTCGGCGGTTTGGTCGGATTTTTTACCAGCGGTCTCGTGCATTACAATCTTGGCGATGCGGAGGTTGCAATGGTCTTTTTTATGTTAATGGGAATCAGCGTGTTTTTGTGTGATAACAAATTGCACAACTCAATTCCCGAACATAAATAAAATCTGAAATATCTCAAACAAATTTTCCTTTAAGTTTTCTTTTAGTGCGACGCTCATCTTTGTTGACCTCACAAAAACTTCCCGCCAAAAATCAAATATTAAAACGAAAATTCACGACGTCGCCTTCCTGCATCATATAATCTTTACCTTCGAGCCGCGTCAAGCCCTTTTCACGCGCCGCCGCGTTCGAGCCAGCGTTGATTAAGTCGTTGTAAGAAACGATTTCGGCGCGAATAAAACCGCGTTCGATGTCCGAATGAATTTCGCCCGCCGCTTGCGGTGCTTTTGTGCCGACGGGAATTGTCCACGCGCGAACTTCCTTTTCGCCCGCCGTCAAAAAACTCATTAAACCAAGCATTTTGTAAGCCGATTTGATTAGTTTATCAACGCCGCTCGAACTAACCCCGACATCTTTTAAAAATTCGGCGCGTTCTTCTTCTTCAAGCGCGACGAGTTCGGCTTCGAGTTTCGCGCAAATGACGACGACTTCCGCTTTTTCCTGCGCCGCGTGTTCTTTGACGATTTGAACGTGCGGATTTGTGTCAGGGTTTGCCAGCGTTTCTTCATCAACATTTGCCGCGTAAATCGTCGGTTTCATTGTCAAAAGAAAAAATTGTCTGGCGATTGCTTTCTCTTCTTTTGATAATTCGATGGCACGCGCCGAACGACCTTCTTCCAAAACAGGCTGGATTTTGTCTAAAACTCCGAGTTCGGCTCTAGCGGTTTTATCGCCCGATTTTGCACTTCGACTCGCTTTTTCGCGCCGCTTTTCAACCGAAGCCAAGTCTGCCAAAGCCAATTCGATTTGAATTGTTTCAATATCACGAATCGGGTTGACCGAGCCTTCAACGTGAACAACGTTTTCGTCTTCAAAACAGCGCACAACTTGAATAACCGCATCGGTTTCGCGGATATTAGCGAGAAACTGATTGCCCAAACCTTCGCCTTTCGACGCGCCGCGCACAAGTCCGGCGATGTCAACAAATTCAACGGTCGCGGGAACAACTTTTTGCGCCTTATTCATCTTTTCCAAAACCGCAAGACGCTCGTCGGGAACAGCCACAACGCCGATATTCGGCTCAATCGTGGCAAATGGATAATTTGCCGCGAGCGCAGATTCCTGCGCCGTCAGCGCATTAAAAAGCGTAGATTTTCCGACGTTGGGCAACCCAACAATTCCGGCTTGTAACATATAAATTTCAGATTCCAGATTTCAAATTTCAAATTGATTATTCTACCTTTGGAACAAGTCCAAAGTCTAAAGTCCAAAGTCAAGAACGGTTTTCGACTTTGGACTTTAGACTTTGGACTTTGGACTCAAATTTTACTGCGGCAGATAAGCATTCGGAATTGGTTTGTCGGTGGCAGCTCCAAACGCTGTGCCGCTAAATCCGTTTCGGCTTTGGAGCAGATACCAAACGCCGTTTGACGGACGATAAACCGCGACATCGGCTTTATTATCGCCGTCGTAATCGCCGGGCGCAGGCAAATCGCCGGTTGTGCCAAACTGCACGGCAGAAAATCCCGCCGTTGTGTTCAACAGATACCAGACGCCGTTTGACGGACGAAAAACCGCAATATCGGTTTTGCCATCGCCGTCATAATCGCCTTGCGCGGGCTGGTCGGTGGCAGCTCCAAAAGCCGCGCCGTAAAAAGTTCCGTCGAAACTTTTCCGAATATACCAACTGCCGTTTGACGGGCGAAAAACAGCAATGTCGCTGCGTCCGTCGCCGTCGTAGTCAGCCTGAACAGGTTTATCGCCATTTGCGCCGAACTGCACAAAGGTAAAAGTTCCGAGACTGTCGCTGTTGGCGATATACCACGTGCCATTTGACGGGCGAAAAACGGCGATGTCGGTTTTTCCGTCGCCGTTAAAATCCGCCGGAACAGGAATGTCGCCGTTTGTTCCGAATTGCCGCGCACTGACGAATCCGGCTTTGGTTTGCATATACCAGACGCCTTCTGCGGGGCGAAAAACTGCGTAATCAGTTTTACCGTCGCCGTCATAATCGCCGGGCGCGAGAATATCGGCATTGCTTCCAAAAGCAACACCGCTAAAACTTGAATTTGAACTTTTCAAAACATACCAAATGCCGGTGTCGGGGCGAAAAACGCTGACATCGGTTCTGCCATCGCCGTCAAAATCTGCATTTTTATTTTTGGCAATTGCCGCGCCTGCCACGGGCGCATCGGAGATGTCGCCGTCAATGTTGAAGGTTACGCCGCCCCACGTTTCGTTGTGCGGTGCTTGCCATTGTTTGATGCGCTGATGGTTTGACCAAACATTCGTCGGCACGACCGGCGACGGCGGCGCGTAATACCAAACCGACGGAACATTATCCCAGCGAGCGAGCCAAACCGCGTCCATTCGGCTTTGCGGCGGAATATTTATCCAATCATTCACGGCATTGGTCGGCGAGCCATACACGCCGGAAATATAACCTTGCTCTTTCAAACGGTCTGTCCAACCTTTGAGAAAGGCTTTGACCGGAGTCGAACATGCGCCCGTGCCGCTCAAATCGTCGTAGCGTTCCATATCGTAATAAAGCACTGTCCCGCGCGTTAGTCCGAGATTGTTCGCGTCAGCAATGGCGATGTCCGCTTCGCCGCGCCCTTGTGTTTCGGCGATTGTCGGGTCAGAACTGTGTTTTTGACTGTTTGTGCTAACCGAGCAAGGTGCTTGATAACCGACAATCGTCGGAATCAAACCCCAACCCATCGCGGAAACTTGGTCAACCCAAGCCGCCGTCAATTGCGGCTGCGAACAACCGCGATTTCTGCCCGATATGTAAATGTTTGAATCGTAAAACGGCGAAGTGTCCCACCAAATCTGCATTTGGGCAACGGGCGCGGCGGTGCATTTGTCAAAACCGCGATTGAGGCTGATGCGCGTCGAGCCGCCGGGCGGCGCGGCGAAGACGGAATTTTGCGCTTCGAGTTCGGCGTTTTCTTTTTCGAGGCGGGCGAGGTTTTTGATGGCGGGCGGCGTGATTTCGTGTTTGCCGTCGAAGATTTTAGTTTCCTGAACACAGCCGATTTTCGCCCCCGCGCATTTTCCTTCAGTTTTCAAAATCCAATTTCCCGCCGTTTGTTCGGCAGAAGCATCGTCATTATGGCGCATTTCTACCGTGCGTTGCAAAAATTTCCAAGTTTGCCCGCCATCGTTTGTTTCGTAAATAATTATTCCGGCAAAATTAGAACTTGTCGTTGTGGAAATAAATAAATTCAAATCGCCGCCGAGAATGCCGATATAGATATTTTCCAAATCGGCGACGGACAAATCTTCGCTTCTCAGTCGAATCGGCGTTTTCGTCCAAGAATTTCCGCCGTCATTTGTTTTGGCGAGTTCAAGATGCGCGTTTTGTTCGTCGGCTAAAATTGCCCAACCGGTTGTTTCATTCAAAAAAGAAACTGCACTGATTGTTTCCGAAAAACTTTTCGGCAAAGCGATTTCGCGCCAAGTTTCTCCGTTATCATCGGTTCGCCAAATGGTGTCGCGCGTATAAGCAATACCTGATTTCCCGTCGAAAACCTGAATAGCCTTGATTTGCGAACTCGGCAAAGTTGTTTGCTTTTCAACCGACGGCAGACGTGGCATGGCAATCGTCGTATTAGAATTGCCGAAAAGATCCTCGTTCAATTTTTGGGCGTTTGCGGAAAAGCCTGAAAAAATTAGCGACAAAACAAACAATGATATTAAAAGACGGACGTTTTTCATTTTTCACCTCGAATTGTATTGGAAAAGCTAATGGTTGACAGGGAAAAGTATAACTTATTCAAATGGTTTTTCCAACACTTTGAGGGCAGCAGGAAAAGATTTTGTAAAATTTTGTCTTAACAGAAGAATTAAGGTAATTTATAGTTTAGTCAAGACGCGCTTAAATCAATTCCGCAAATATGTTTTTGTCCTTCATTTTAACCTTGTTTATTACCGTCGGCGGTTTGAGTTTGACGTATCTTTTCGCCGAAGACGAACCGCTGATGTGGCGTTTGGGCGCGGGAAATGTTACTGGACAAGTAATTTTTGGACTTGTCTGTTTTGTTATCGCGTGTTTGTTTGGTTTTACGACGGCAGCAATTTCATTTTCGCTTCTAACTTGTCTTTTACCGTTGATTTTATTTGGCAGAAAAGACACAAGACAAAAATTTTTGGCAGATTGGCAAGCGGCGAAACAAAATCTGGAAGGCGCGGATTTCAGCAAGTTTCTTCGCTTTGCTTATTACGCTGCATTTTTTGTCTTGTTTTATTTCTTTTTTGAACGCGCCTTTTTAGCAACAAAAGACGGAATTTTCACGGGCGCGGCAAACAATTTGGGTGATTTACCGTTTCATCTCGGCGCGATTTTCAGTTTTACCGACGGACAGAATTTTCCGCCGCAAAATCCGTCGTTTGCGGGCGTGAAATTTACTTACCCGTTTATGGCGGATTTAATCGCGGCGAGTTTTGTTAAAATGGGCGCAGCCGTGCGCGATGCGATGCTCGTGCAAAATGTCTTTTTGGCGTTTTCCCTGCTGGTTATTTTGGAAAGATTTACTTTTAAACTAACCAATAATCGTTTGGCGGGGAAAATCGCGCCTCTACTTTTGTTTTTTAGCGGCGGGCTTGGATTTTTGTGGTTTTTCAAAGATGCCTCGCAGACGACGAAAGGGTTTTTCGAGTTTATCTGGAATCTGCCGCGCGATTATACGATTGGCGAAAAGTTTCGTTGGGGAAATTCGCTGATTACGCTCTTCATAACGCAAAGAAGTTTATTGCTCGGAATGCCGCTGACAATAATTGTGCTGCAGAAAGTTTGGGAAGTTTTCAAAGTGGAAAAGTGGAAAGGTGAAAATGTGGAAAAGGAAGAATTGCCGCTCGAACCGCACTTTTTCACTTTTTCACATTTTCACTTTTCCACTTTTTCCATTGGTCTGCTCGCCGGAACTCTGCCGCTAATTCACGCGCATAGCCTTTTTGTTTTGTTTGTCGTCAGCGCGTTTTTGTTCTTTTTCAATTTGGACAAATGGCGCGAATGGCTGGCGTTTGGCGTTGGCGTTGGCGTTATCGCTGTTCCCGAACTGCTCTGGGCAATGATGGGAAGCGCAACGCGCACGAGTGAGTTTATTGATTGGCATTTTGGTTGGGATTTGCGGGAAATGAATTTTCTTTGGTTTTGGCTGATAAATACGGGAATTGTTATTCCATTTGTGGTTTTGGGGATTTATTTAATTTATTTCCCGCAGAGACGCGAAGGCGCAAAGGCAGCAGAAGATGAAATCGAAAACCGAAGACTAAGGACCAAGAACCAGATACTTTTTTATCTTCCGTTTTTATTTTTATTTATCGTCGCAAATGCTGTCAAACTCGCGCCGTGGGAATGGGACAACATCAAAGTTTTGATTTACTGGTTTGTCGGTTCAATTCCGTTTATCGCGTTTGCTTTGGCGTGGCTGTGGAACAAAGACAATTTTCTCAAACTTGCCGCCGCCGGTTGTTTGCTTATTCTAACGCTGGCGGGCGCGTTGGACGTTTGGCGCATAACTTCAGGCGCGATAAATTATCAGGTTTTTGACGCAGACGCGATAAAAATCGCCGAACAAATCAAACAAAAAACCGCGCCGGACGCTTTATTTCTAAACGCGCCGACATATAATTCGGCAGTTGTTCTTTCGGGCAGACGTTCCCTGATGCGCTATATCGGACATCTCGACTCGCACGGGATTGATTTCAGAACGCGCGAAGCCGATTTAAAAAAAATATACGAAGGCGAAGGCACGGCGGACGTTTTCATGCAAAAATACGACATTGATTATGTTTTAATAAGTCCCGAAGAAAGAAGTTATTTTCAGACGAATAATTTACAGTTTAACGAAAATTTTTTCCAAAAATTTCCCATTGTGGCGGAAGCCGGGCAATATAAAGTTTATCAAGTAAAAAAATAAATGAAACCACGGATGAACACGGATAAACACAAGTTAAAAGAGAATCAAATCACAACAGAAAACAGCCAACAGCCAACAGACTATTTTTGGCTTGCCAGCTGTTTTGCGATAACGGCGATTGCCGCGATTTTGCGTTTCTATTGGCTCGAACTAAAACCACTTCACCATGACGAAGGTGTCAACGGGTTTTTTCTGACGACGCTTTTCCGCGATGGCGTTTATAAATATGACCCAAGCAATTATCACGGTCCGACGCTTTATTACATTGCTCTTGCCTTCGCAAAAATTTTCGGTTTGAACACTATCAGTATCCGCGCAAGCGTAGCGATTTTCGGCGTTTTAACGATTGTGCTGGCGTTCTTTCTAAAAAAATATATCGGCAGAATCGGTAGTTTATCAGCCGCGCTGTTTCTCGCGTTGTCGCCCGGAATGGTTTATATCTCGCGCTATTTTATTCACGAGATTTTGTTCGTGTTTTTTAGTTTTGCCATTGTTCTCGGGATTTTGTATTTTGTCGAAAAGCGCAAAGCAGGAATTTTCGCCGTTGCCACGATGACTTTGTTGTTGATTGTCTGCTTTTTGCCGTCCGCGCTTAATCTAGCGAGTTTAGCCGGTGAAGAAAACATAATTCTGCTGTGGATTTTGCGCGTTGGATTGTTTGCCGTCGAAGCGGTTTTGGTTTTCCTGATAATGCGGATGCTACTCGATTGGCAAGACGGCAGACCAATTTATTTGATGCTTGCGTCCGCTTCCGCCGTCCTGCTTTTTGCGACGAAAGAAACCGCGTTTATCACGATTGCGACAATGATTTTGGCGTGCGTCTGCGTCTGGCTGTGGCGCAAAATTTACAAAGCCGGCATCGGCGAACCGAAGGAAAATGAACTTGAACCTGTCGAATTAAACTGGCGAAATTTTCGCGCCCGTTTGGGCAGTTCAACCAATTTACTTTTGATAATCGCCGCTGTTTCGTTTGTCTTTATCTACGTCGGCATTTTGTTTTTCTCGTCATTCTTCACTTATCCCGAAGGCATTTCAGGCGCGTTCAAGGCTTACGCTTTCTGGACAAAAACCGGCAGCAGAGACCACACGCAAAACGGAACTTGGATATATCTGAAATGGGGAATGAAACTTGAATCGCCGATTCTGATACTTTCGGCAATCGGAACTCTGATTGCTTTGATAAAAACGCGGCATCGGTTTGCGATGTTCACGGGATTTTGGGCATTCGGACTTTTCGCGGCTTACACGATTATCCCGTATAAAACGCCGTGGCTCGCGCTTTCGTTTCTGCTGCCGATGTGCGTTGTCGCCGGTTACGCCATCAACGAACTGGTTGCGGCGCGTGACGTCGCTGTGAAAGTTTTGGGTGGATTGCTCTTGGCTTTTGCCGTCGGCGTTCTCGGTTATCAAACTTATGGTTTGAATTTTCAAAGGTATGACGACGATTCGATGCCGTATGTTTATGCTCACACGCGGCGCGGTTTTCTTGATTTAATCAAACAAATTGAGTATAACGCCGATAAAAGCGGCAAAGGCAAAAACGCTTCGATTGAGGTTGTTTCGCCCGATTATTGGTCAATGCCGTGGTATCTGCGCGATTATCCGAAAGCCGTATTTCACGGGCGGTTTGTTGATACAAATACGGCAGAGATGGTTGTCGCATCAGAGGCGCAAAAGGACGACTTAGCCCAAAGATACGGCGGCAATTACAAATATATCGGCACATATCCGCTGCGTCCAGGTGTTAATCTTTATCTGCTGGTCAGGCGCGATTTGGCGGATGAGAGCGCAAAAGAACTTTACGAAATATATAACTATATGCCGTAGTTATAATCTTTAAAATAGAAAAAAAATAGAAAACAGCGAAAAGTTTTTTATATTTTTCGCTGGTTTCTTTAATCGTCTATTAAATTTATGGCTGCATAAATCCGAGATTAGTCGTTGGGAAGTTGCCGATGTTCGGGAAAACAATCGGCATATCGGCATCAGCGAGTCCATACCAACGTCCCAGAGTCGCCGCATATTGTTCAACTGAAGTTGTCGGAATCCAACGCCCGCGGGCATTTGTTCCGCTGTCGGCATCGTCCGGTCCATTCATTACAAGCGTCGGATACGGCGTTCCGTTGGAAGTGTTCATGCCGTAAAAATTGCCGCCCAAAACCGAACCGCCGATGACGAACAAATGATTCGCCCAAGCGTGGTCGCTTCCGACGGTTGCACCCGAGCCAGCCGGGTTAAACGTCCGCGAAAAATCGGACATCGTAAATGTCGTTACATTATTTGAAACGCCCTGCACAACCATTTCGTCATAGAATGCGCGAACCGCTTGGCTGAGCTGCGAAAGCAAACTACTTTGTCCGTTAATTTGCCCGTTGTGCGTGTCGAAACCTCCTATTTGACAATAGAAAATCTGCCGGTTGATGCTCAAATCGCCGCGTTTCTTTATCAAACGGGCAACCTGTTTTAGCTGGTATCCGATACCTGAATTTGGAAACGGGACGGTTACTTCCATTGGATTAGAACCCAACGCTTGATTAGCAACCATTGCTTGTTCGGTAATCCGACTTGCCGCCGCAACGTAATTATTACTCAAATCCTGCGCCCGCAACTGATTAAACGCGGCAAGACGCGCTTGAGATTCCGCACTTGTATTAAATCCCTGTGGATTTAATACATTAGCCAGCGTGGTGCGGGAATCACTGATAGCGAGCGGAAGCGTGGATTGTCCGGCAGTAAAAAGCTGCGCTCCGTTTATCGAAGTTATCATTGGAATTAAACCGTTCGGATTATCCGGCGCGGTGCGGCGGTCGGAAATCCTGCCGCCCCAACCCGTGAAGGAAAAAGCGTCGGAACGTCCCGATTGATACTGCGAAACCTGGTCGGAGTGTGAAAACAGCTGAAACGGTTTGGCGATTGAGCCGTTCTGATATTGCGTTCGCGTCATCGGTCGAATGAGCGTTCCGACATTGGCGGCAATTGCCATTTTGCCTTGCACCCAAAGTTCGTGAATGCCGCTGTTTATGCCGCCCGCAACCGTGCCGAGATTTGGATTTAAACCATAAGTCAAACCGTTCATCCGCGGAACATTAATCGGTAAAAGCGCATTTTGCGCGATAGCCAAACCTTGTGTGTTTCGTGCCGCACTATAAGCTGAATAATTACTCAAAGATGCGTCGTTATGGTTTGGAATAACGGTATTGTTGCCGTCATTTCCGCCCGCCATAAAAATACAAACCAAAGCGCGATAATCGCTCGGCACATTTGCTTCTTCCTGCGAGTCAACCTTTTGCGCCAAAGCACTCATCAAACCAAAATGCTCAACCTGCGTCGCCAGCGTTACCATACCCAAAGCACAGCTTGATTTCTTTAAAAATTCTCGTCTGTTCTGTGTCATAATTTTTTACCTCTGCACCTGATATTGCGACGAAGTCGCTACCAAATAAATAGCCGTTTGAGCGCGAAGCAGTGTATTTGTGCTTGCAACTGCTTGGACAGCCGTTAAAATTGTGCTTTTCATCTGCGCGGACATCGCACCGTGCATCATTCTCGTATTGAGCGTGTCAACCAGCCGATTGCCGGTGGTGTCTGCCGCCGCTAACGTCTGCATTTCGGATAAATTAATTGATGTTCCGAGCGGCGCGAATGAACTGACAGGAACACGACTAAAGACCATCGTATTCATAAAATTAGCGCGGGCGATAGTTGTTCCAGTGGTCAGAATGCCGAATTCAGGACCGTTCAGAGCCGTTCCGGGAATAACATAATCGGGCGTATAGTAATTAAAAACCGTTGGCGAATTAAACGCATTTTGTCCCATCGGCGCAACTATTTGATTAATGTAACCGTCGCTTTGCGCTCCGCCGCTGGCGGATTGCACGTCAAATTGCCGCAAAACATTAGTCGCCAGTTGAACCGGCTCACGAAGTTTGCCGTAATTCGGGTCGGTTTTGATATTGCCGCGGGCTTCGGGGTCAAGCAAAATTGCTTTGACGACTGCTTTCATATCGCCGCGCACGTTCGAGCCGTTATTGTTGAAAACCGACGCAACGCGCCCGACAAAGGCAGGTGTCGGGTCGCTGGTAACCATTTGCTGGATCAAAATTCGGCTGACAAAAGGCGCGACATTCGGATGATAAAAGATATTATCCAACGCTTGATTTAGTTCGGTTGCACCGTTTTGACCTGCCGCAATGGTTTGATTAACCGCACCCGGATAACTAAGCAAAGTTTTTGCCGTAACATCGTGATTGTTTTGATTCAGAATCAATGGGTCTTTGTAGTTGACAAGTCCCGGAGCCGAATTTTGACAAGCTTGATTACAAAAAGTCCAGCCGGTAAATACTTTCGTGAAATTATTAACTGTGTTCTGGTCGTAAGTCGGAATCGGTTTGCCGCTTCCATCAAGCTGCAAAGTGCCGTCTTGGTTGAGCATAAACAAACCGATTGAGAAAAGCTGCAGAATTTCGCGGGCATAATTTTCATTCGGATTGTTTCTCGTGCTTCGCACCATATCCAGATAATTGCCCATTCCCGGATTGAGCGTCATATCATACATCAAATCACGATAGCTGCCGAAAGCGTTTTTCGACAGAAGTTGATGATAAGCAATCATCCAACTAGCTTGCTGCGTATCAACACCGGAGATTACCCAAAGTTCACTCAACGCCCAAGCTACGCGATGTTTTAATTGTGCTTCACCATAAAATGCTTCCTTAAAAAACCAATTCTGGACGGGATACATTGAATAAAAATCGCGCCGACAAATCGCATCGCAAGTATTCGGATCAATATTTATCGGCATCAATGCAAGATTCGGATACGGATTGGTCGGATAAGGTGCTTCAAACTGTTCGGCAAGCCACGTTCGCAAACCGACACGGCGAATCCGCGTATCCAATTCCGATGTCGGACCAAATGTCGCCTGTTCCATAAACCGTGTCCGGTCGCCGGAATATAAGTAGCCGACATAATTTGGCTCCACATTTATAGATTTTTTAATCGGTGAAGTCGGCGCGGGTGTCGGAACTGCTCCGGCATCGTCTTTGATGTCGCCGCCCGTTTTGCCGAAACCCAAGCGAACACGATTGCTCGCCAAACCGCGCCAAGTAATGCCGATTAAAACGTCGCCGTCTGCCAATGGTTCTTCCCAAAAACCGAGTTCGTCTTTTAAGCGAACGGTGAGCGCATAAATCCATTCTTGCCCTTTGAGTGGTTGAATATCTAAAACCGGAAAGCGATATTTTCTGCCCTTTGCGTCCTCGACATAGATGCGAAAAGCACTCGCGCCCTCGTCCGCCAGCAAATCCAGATTTGTTACATAAAGCACGACTTTTGAATCCGGCAGAAATGCTCGGCTTTCAATTCTCGATACATTTCCGCGCAAAAATTTGCTGTCTGGCAATGCCAAAGCGCGGGTCGAGTTCGGCTCGCTTATCAAGATCGGTGTCGGCGAATCGGGATTCGGGTCTGGCTGCGCCAAAATCGGGAATACCAACAGAAATAGTAAAAAATTTGCGCTCAAAATCTGCCATACCCAGCGCGATTTTCTGTTATTCATAAGCCTTTCCTCCTAGGTTTCCTCAAAGAATTATCTTGTGTTCGGGGAGCAAGTCTCAATGACAAGCGGGATAACGCCGTTAATCAATGTTATATGGTTAGTTTATAGAGCGTTGAACTCAAAAACACAAGCTATTTTAATGTATTTTGAAATTTTTTTACAAAAAAGATTTCTAATTGGTAGTTAGACGTGGGAAAATACAATTTGGTCGAAAAAATGTAAAAATTTGCCAAGATTTTTTCTCGTTTATTTTATTGAACAAAATCAAAAAATATGCCGAAAACACTTTTTCTTGAAACGCCTGAAAATTTTAATTTTATCCGAACCGTTTTTAGTCACGGCTGGTGCGAACTTTTGCCGTTTGAATTGGATATTGAAAATTGGCGTTTGAGTTGTGTTTTCGAGAATTCAAAAGGGAGTGTTTCCGCAACTGTCAGCGAATGCGACGGAAAAATCAAAATCGAAGTGTCGGAAGATAAAATCAATGAAGAAAACATCTTGCGCGACGTGCGCCACACTTTGCGGCTGGATGATGATTTAAGCGTGTTTCATCAACTGACAAAAAAGGAATTTGCTTGGATTGCCAAAACAAACACGGGCAGAATGCTTCGTTCTCCGACGGTTTTTGAAGATTTGATAAAAACCATCTGCACAACAAATTGTTCGTGGGCGTTGACAAAAAAAATGACGACAAATCTGGTTGAAAAACTCGGAACGCCGACCAAAGAAGGAAAAAAAGCATTTCCGACTGCGGCGCAAATGGCAGGCAAATCAGCCGAATTTTACAAAGATGAAATTCGCGCCGGTTATCGCTCCGCCTATTTTGCGGAACTGGCGGAAAAGGTCGCCAGCGGAAAAATCAATCCCGAAAGTTGGTTGCATTCGGATTTGCCGACAAAAGAACTCAAAAAAGAAATGAAGCAAATAAAGGGCGTGGGCGATTATGCGGCGGATAATCTATTGAAACTCATCGGGCGTTACGACGGACTCGCGCTTGATTCGTGGCTGCGGGCGCAGTTTTACAAAAAACATAACGGCGAAATAGTTTGTGGCGATAAACAAATCGAAAAATTTTATGAACGCTACGGAACTTGGCGCGGGCTTGTTATGTGGTGCGATATGACCGAAAGGTGGCATAGTTGAATGAGGTACAAACACAGATTTGCACGGTTTAACTCAGTCTGAAAACAGTATAAACAAGACATTTCCCAAGACGTTTGTTATACTAAATTTACGTTTTAAGAACAGCAATTTTTAATTTGGAGAATAAAAAAATAATGAAATTACCCGGTGGATTCGATATGAATTCGATGATGAAACAAGCCCAGAAAATGCAGGAGCAAATGGGCAGAGAAATGAAGGAAATGATTGTTGACGCTTCGGCGGGCGGCGGCGCGGTGACAGTGAAAATGCGCGGCGATTTTGAAGTTATGGAACTTGTTATCTCGCCCGATCTAGTTAAAGACGGCGATGTTGAAATGATTCAGGATTTATCCGTCGCGGCTTTAAATGAAGCACGCCGCAAAATTGAAGAATCGCTCAAAGGCAAACTCGGCGGAATGCTGCCGCCCGGACTTATCTAATTTGGATTTTAGATTTTGGATTTTGGATTGGAACTTTGAATAAACTTCTTTACTTTATTCAAAACTTTTGGTTTGAAAACAATAATCCAAAATCTAAAATCTAAAATCTAAAATGTTAGAATACTCAGAACCCGTCGCCAAACTGATTGATGAATTCAAACGCTTACCCGGCATCGGGCACAAATCCGCGCAAAGATTGGCATTTTACATCTTGCGCCGACCTGAAACGGAGGTCGAAAATTTTGTCGAGGCACTGCGCGAAGTCAAAGAAAAAATCGTTTTCTGTTCGGTTTGCAATAATCTGACGGATGTAAATCCTTGTATGTATTGCGCCTCTCCTTCGCGCGACCGCTCAATGATTTGCGTTGTCGAAGAACCGTATAATCTGGTCGCCGTCGAAAAAACGCGCTCGTATAAAGGTCTTTATCACATCTTGCACGGCGCGCTTTCACCAATTCGCGGCGTTGGACCCGATGAACTGATGCTGACCAATTTGCTGCCGCGCCTTATGCCGCAAAATAATGAAGACGTTGAGGTTAAAGAAATTATTGTTGCTACAAATCCGACCACCGAAGGCGAGGCGACGGCAAATTACATTGCGCGTCTGCTCAAACCTCTGGGCGTAAAAGTTACGCGCATTGCGATGGGAATGCCGGTTGGTTCGGATTTGGAATTCGTGGATGAAGTTACAATGGATAAGGCAATGACAAACAGACACGAAATTTAAACTTTAGAGTTTTGTTTGGACAAAACTCTAAAGTTTAATCTCACAATTTTTTCAATTTTCCTCCGGCAACTGTCATTGGTATCAGCAAAATCAAAAAAATTAGATGATACCAGAGCGGAATCTGATTCCAAGCCATCGCTTCAAAGAAAATTCCCGTAAGAAGAAGTAAAAAGCCTAAGCTTAAAGTTGTTTTTGGAATTTCTTTTGCAACCAAAACTGCAATATATCCTGAAATTATCGAGATAATGATGCTTGCTACGAGCCTTATTACAAGATATGCAGTCGGAATATTCGATAAGTCGGCACTTGGCGAAAGGCTTGGCGCAACTGCCAGAATAACAGCATTACTTCCCAACCAAAGGATCGTCCAGACAATAAAACCGACCAGAACTCCTAAAATAATTTTTAACATTTTCCCTCCAAGATTAAAAAAATAAAAAAGGACAAAGAAGTATTTTCCCGAAACTTCCCTTGCCCTTTTTGGTTACTGCCCTTGTTCGTTCGCCTTTTGCTTTTGCCCCAGCAAAACTTTTTATGCCGCTTTAGCGCGTTTGTCGCTTTTCAATTCTTTAGCTTGCGTCTGTGTTTTTTCGATTCGCGCCGTCATTCGGCGGTCTAAATCCAAAATTTGTTCGTCAGTCAAATGATAAATATTCGGCTGATTATGATAAATTTTCGCGCCCGTTACAATGTCGGCTTGTTTGAAACCGTTGTCTTCGGCTTTTTTAATCAAATTTTCAATCGTCATCGCATTTGGCGCAATCGAAAGCGGTTTTTTATCTTCGATATATTCCGGCACATTGGATTTTGCAGGCGTGTCAAATGCGAGTTCCAATGCCTGTTCGCCTTTCATATATTCAAGGAAATCTTTGAACGTAACATCACCCGTCATCTCAAAACCGACTTCAAACGCGGGCGAGTTGCTTTTGACGACTTGAAAAACTCGCGTGATTTCGCCGTCGCGTTCCTGCATCGAAACTTCCAGCATTACGTCCACGAAATACTCAAGTCCCGAAGCCGTCATCGGCAGAACGCGCCCGATTTCGTTGTCTTCCTTTGCTTCTTTGCCTTTGGCGGCAATTTGGTCGGCAATGACGACGCATTTTCCGCTTTCGATACAGAGTTTTCGCAAAACAGATTGTAAAATCATTTGGTCTGCCGCGAGTTCTTCCGCGCTTGGCTGCGCCAGCGGGTCGCCGGTTCTTTCCCGAACTGCTTCGAGCATCTCACTGTGTTTTGCGCCAAAATATGCCGCCCAACTATCAAGCGCGAAACAGCCGTAATTTTGTTCACGACCTTCGCCGTTTATTGCCCAATCAATAAATTCGGGCAGTTCATCCGTTTGTTCGATTTCCAACGCATCAAATTTCTGTCCGACTCCGCGCAGCAGACGCGCTTTGCGCTCCGCGTCGAAAATACAGAGTTTTCCCAAACCCGCTTCCGCCATCGAACTGATAAAATGACTTTTGCCAACTCCCGCGCCGCCGCGAATCGCCATTACAAGACGCTGTTGGCGTGGCATACGGCTCAATGGATTGATTTTTGGTTTATTTGTAGATTTCATTTTTCTTTCTCCTTAGTCCACCAGATTTTCTTAATGTTTTCCTTTACTTTTTACATTTTAAACATCTACCGTCAAAGATGTTTTGTTTCACTGATGCAACAAACTTAGCATAAGTTGTATTTTGTTTCAAGTATGAAACAAAGTTTTTTTAATGTTGAACCGAATTATTCAAATCTTTTGGCAGTTCAATAGAAAAGGTTGTGCCTTTGCCGATGGCGGAAACGACGGAAACTTCGCCGCCGTGAAGCCGTGCCAGATGTTTGACAATTGCCAAGCCCAAACCAGTGCCGCCGATATCGCGTGAACGGGCGCGGTCGGTGCGGTAAAAGCGTTCAAAAATGCGCTGCAGATGTTCGTTGGAGATGCCTTCGCCGGTGTCGGCAACGGAAATTATATCTTTCGTTCCGTTTTCGGCGTGGCTGACAATTACGCTTCCGGCTTCGCGGTTAAACTTAATTGCGTTGTCAATCAAATTTGTCAACATTTGCTCAAGTCTGACGACATCGGCAAAAACGCGCACATCTTCAGCCACTTTATTTATCAGTTTGATTTGGCGTTCATCAACTTTGCTTGAAAGATTGGTGAACGCTTCTTCGACGTGCGTGGCAAGATTTACCTGTTTGAGTTGCAGGTTGATTTTGCCCGATTCGATTGACGAAAGCTCCAGAATATCGTTTATCAAATGATGCATTCTTTGCGCGTTTTTGCGAATCACGCCTAAAAATCGCTGATTATTTTCTTGGTCGTCAATCGCGCCGTCTTCCAG
>MWZA01000161.1 GCA_002050455.1 Acidobacteria bacterium 5-1
GGACGCACTTAAAAAGATTGCAGCGAAGAACGATTTGTTTTTCAAAGAGCAAGAAAATGCTGGAAGCCGTCGTGAAACTTTATGTTCATCAGATAAATTCTTCCAGCATCTCTTTTGTTACATGACCGTTTATTTCTCCAAATCATAATCAGTGCTTGCTAAATTATATGCAATTGTAGTAAAAATGATTTTGTCGTTTGCATCTGTTTTAATAATAAACGACAATTTGTTCTTCTTAGTTAAAATAATAAAAAAAATTTGATTTGATATTTATCCGAATCTTTATGCAAGATTTTCAGGGACTATTGTTATTTTAACTATTTTTTAAATTAGCCGGAAATTATTTCGCTAATCCTCAAACCTTTCAAGTAAAACAAAAATCAGGAGTTGTCTTTGATGAATTTTAACAAATCTTTGTGTGTTTCTTTATTTATACTATTGTTTTTTGTCGGTTTTGCCGTTAAATCCTTCACTCAAGAGCGGGCAAGAGTTGTCCAAGAACAAAATACTCAAACAACTTATCCATCACAAAGAATTCCTGCTAAAAATTCACAGAAAACCCCCCGACTGCCGTCAAATAATACCTTAGTTATTCAAAACCCGCCGCTTATTAAAAAGACAGTTTCATCGCAACCGACAAATGCCGCTCTTGGTAATTATGTCAGCAGAGTTTCTTACAGCGCAGTTTTTAACCAAAGATTATTTTTAGCCATTAAAGACAGATTCGGCATACCGTATCGTTACGGTTCGACGGGTCCGAATACTTATGATTGTTCGGGTTTGGTGTGGAGCGTTTTCCACGATGCAGGTTACGATTTTGAACGCTCAAGCGCAAGAACCTTATGGCAAGACTCCGAACCGGTCGAAGGCGATGACCGATTTAAGTTTGGAACGCTCGTCTTTTTCAACCGACTCGGACATATCGGCATTGTCGCGGATGAAAACGGTTTTTATCACGCATCCACAAGTCAAGGCGTAATTTATTCAAAATTTGAAGGTTATTGGGAAAAGCGGATTGTCGGATTTCGCCGAATTCCGATTATTAAATAATCTTTTCCAACCTAAAACATAAATTTAAATAACGAATCCCGGACGATGTTGATGCTCCTTTTCTTCCCAAACAATCGCTATTTTATCAATCGCTACATATGCAACTCGTTCTTCTTCATCGCGCAAATATAAGATACCGCTTTTGATATCAACGACTTCGCCGCTAAACGTCGCGTTTGTGCCGCAAGAAATATCTACTTTCTTCCCCATTAACTGTTTCAAAAACTCTTCCATCGTTCTCTCCATTAAATAATTTCAAAACCAATTTCGATGTCCTGCCGCCCGACCTGCGATGACCCAACGGCTAACACTAAGTTTCGCGTTTTGTGATTTATTCGACACCGATTTTTGTTTGTCCGCAAAAGCCAAAGCCGATGCAATCAATGCCAAGTCCCGTGTTGCTTCATCAATCTTTTTTACTTGCTTACGTTCATTAAAACGCGCAATAAAGCCGGTGTCGAGTTTACCTGCGATAAATTCCTCGTCTTCGACAATCTCGCGGAAAAACGGCAGAGTCGTTTTGATGCCGCCGACTTCGTATTCCCGCAAAGCGCGTCGAAGGCGGTCAATTGCTTCAGCGCGTGTTCTGCCGTGAACGGCAAGTTTTGAAATCATCGGGTCATAGTAAATTGAAACTTCCGCGCCTTTATAAACACCGCCGTCGTCGCGCACACCGTTGCCTTGCGGAATACAAAGGCGCGTAATTTTACCCGGTGCGGGCAGAAAATTATTTTCCGGGTCTTCGGCATAAACGCGGCATTCAATCGCGTGATTGTTCCAGGCAATATCTTTTTGCAAAAAAGAAAGTTCTGCGCCATTGGCAACAAGGATTTGCTCGCGCACAAGATCAATTCCGGTAACGAGTTCCGTAACCGGATGTTCGACTTGCAGGCGCGTGTTCATTTCCAAAAAATAAAATGATTTATCCAAATCAGAAACAAGAAATTCAACCGTTCCCGCGCCGACATAATCAACCGCTCTGGCAACTTTTATCGCGCATTCGCCCATTTCCTGCCTTAAATAATCATCGTTAATCGGCGACGGACATTCTTCGACGACCTTTTGATGACGACGCTGAATCGAGCATTCTCTTTCGCCGAGATGGACGAAATTTCCGTGCGTGTCGGAGAAAATCTGAATTTCGATATGGCGTGGACGGACAATTGCTTTTTCAATATAAACCGAACCGTCACCAAAACTTGCAAGTGCTTCGCTTTGTGCAGCTTCAAACGCATTTTTCAAATCGTGTTCGTTTTCGACAAGACGCATTCCTTTGCCGCCGCCGCCTGCCGAAGCCTTGAGCATTACTGGAAAACCAAACTCCTTCGCTGTTTCAAGCGCGTCTTCGGCAGATTTTAGAGGTTCGGTTGTGCCGGGAACGACTGGAACACCGGCTTTAATCGCAATTTTTCGTGCGCTGATTTTTCCGCCCATCGCTTCCATCGCTTCGGGCGAAGGTCCGATAAACGTAATTCCTTCTTTAGTTACTTCGCGGACAAATTCAGAGTTTTCCGACAAAAATCCGTAACCCGGATGAATCGCTTCCGCGCCGGATTTCTTCGCCGCTTCGATAATTTTTTCCCACCGCAGATAACTTTCGTTTGACGGCGGCGCACCGATAAAATATGCTTCGTCTGCCATCCGTACGTGAAGCGCGTCTTTGTCGGCTTCCGAATACACGGCGACGGTCTTGATATTCATATCGCGGCAAGCGCGAATGACACGACACACGATTTCGCCGCGATTGGCAATTAGGATTTTCTTGAACATATATTCAGTTATCAGTCAACAGTTATCAATTGTCAGTTGTCAGTTTTGTTGACTGATAATTGATAACTGTTCAAACAAGCATTGAGTTTCCGTGATTTTTCGGGTCAAAGCGAATACCGACCTTTGCGCCCGGCGCATATTTTAACGGATTTTCCAATTTATCTTCGGTCAAAATCTCAGACGATTCAAAATCCACGCCCTGAATGCTGTAAATATAAAAGACAATCTCATCGCCGTTTTCAGACGTTTCAGTGTCAATAATAACGCCGTCGGTAATTCTGCCGTTAGCTTGCAAAAATTCCTGCCGATGTGTTTCTAAATCAATCTTTTTTTTTGATTTGAATATATCGAAAAGTCCCATTTTTAATCCATTATCAAAGGTGGTTTATTGTATTTAGCGCGTAAATTGTTGACTGCCGATAAAACCATCGGACGCTGAATAAGTTTTGCTTCAAGAGGACGCTTTCCGGGAATATCCATCATTATCAATCCTAAAAGAATTGTCGGAACGCCGGGTCCGGGCGTAAAAATCATAATTATTCCCGCCACAATCAGAAGAAAACCGATAAAATTCTTTATAATTAACGCGCCCCAACGAACAAAGAAATGTTTGTCCGCATTTATTTCTTTGACATACGAAGAACTGAAATAATTTGCCGGAATTTTTATCATTCCAATAACGATTAGTCCATAACTTGCAATAATTGTAACAAGCGAAAATAGCAATCCCCAAGCAATTCTGCCCCACGTTAGCGATTCCCAAAACCGTGCGAACCATTCCCAAACTTCTCCAAACCATTCCATAAATCACCGGCGAAAAATAATCGGCGAGTCTTTTCTTATTGGCAGTTTACTTACTGTCCACCGCTTCAATTTTGCGAATTTCCTGCCAAATATAAAACATTCGATGGATAAACGTCCAAAGCGAGCCGATTGCCAGAACCCAAAGCACTTGCGGCATCCGATTGGCAAAAAACGAAGTCGAATTCGGAAATGTCGAAAGCGCACCAATTATCAGCAAGACAATTCTTTCCGGGCGTTGCAAAAATCCAACATTTGCCTTTACACCAAAACCTTCGGAACGCGCCGTTGTATAACTGACCATCACCGAAAAAATCATCCCGACTCCGGCTAACGTAACATTTAAAAGAGAGTGCTGCGGTGTGTTGCTGGCATAAAAAACTATTAAGCCAAGAAAGGCGACCATATCAGAAAGACGGTCAAGCGACGAATCGAGAAAACCGCCAAAGCGCGTAACTCTACCCGATACTCGCGCTACGTTGCCGTCTAGCATATCAAAAAGATTGGCGAGGATTAAGACAATCCCTGCCCAAAAGAATTCGCCAAAGCCGAACAGCACACCGCAGCCGACATTTATCGTAACGCCGATAATAGTTAAAATGTTCGGATTTACACCACCGAATGCCAGCCAGCGCACCATCGCATTGATGATTCGCATTGCTCCGCCTCCGATGCTTGCCCCAAACATATAAGTTCTTTTATACCAATGGTTACGTAGTGTTACAGAGTATTATCTGTTGAATGTCTCAAAGTATTCTATCACTAGGTAACACTCTATAAAAACAGGTAACAGATACATTTTAGATACAGGTACCTTACGAGTGTCTAAAACAATTTTACAGACTGCTTTTGCGTAATAGGCAATTCAGTTGTCAAAGAACTGAAAAGGACGGTTTGAGATTCCAAACTCTCAAGCCGTTTTTCTTTTCTGTCTTAAAATTTTAACAGCTTTAGTTTTTTGAGATAACGACGGATTGCCCAAAAATCACCGTCGTTGGTGATAATCATTATACTTTCACGGCAAGCACTTAACGCTATCAGACAATCCAAAGCTAATTCTTGTTTTATTTGTTAATGCAAAAGCCTATTCGCAGTTTAATTCCAAAAATTGTATTGTAACCTGACCGCGAAATCCGCACCTTGATTGCCGCCTTTAAGTTGATTTAGCTCGTTTTAGCTGATTTCTGAATCTAGCGAACCACAAAACTGCGGGTGTGAGTACCCGCGGTGTTGGACTTAATCCCGTAGCGAGTGGTGCTGCCGTAAATCGAGCGACCGGGGCGAAACTCGAGGGTAACTACGCCCCCGCGTATAAGGTTAATGAGTCCGACGTGAACAGCCGCTGTGCAAATCGAGGAATAATCCGCGTAAACATCGCTTCCAAAGATGGCTTGTGCAGTACCTTCTTCCGGACACCGAAACGTATAAGTTTGACCTGCTTCACCTTTGAAGCCACCTGGTGTGGTATCCCAAGCGATAGGAGTGACGTTTTCAGAATCTTCGTTGTCCGATGTTTCCTTCAACTCATCCTCCTTAGGCGAAGATTCTTCAACCAAAGAATTTACTGTTGATGCGGGCATCGGTGTGGATGGCAACGCTGACGACGATTTAACATTCACCTCTGTTTTCTGATTGTCTCGAACGTTTTTGGTTTGACGGCTGTAATTGTTGAACAAAAGCCAAGCCATAAGACCACTTCCCGCTAAAACCAGCAAACACAGTAATCCTAGCACCAACGGAATCTTGCTTTTCTTGCGCGTGGGCGATTGCATAACTACTGTTTTTTCTTCGCTGTCGGTTGTCAAAGGTGTTCCGTCCATCAAACAAAAAGATTGCGTGTCATCATAAGTTTGATTACAGGTCGAACAGTGTTTCATTTAAAGATCTCCAGAAAATAATTTAAGATGATGAATTGCTAAGTCATTGTTTGCCCCTTTTGTCTGTTTGTCAAGGAAAACTAAGGTGTTTAAGGTTGTTTGCCTAAGGAGATAATTTGAACATTTGCCAGCCGTGCGGTTATAAGCGGATTTGACCTTTTGACGCTTTCGCAGATACTCGGACACCACGGATTGAAAACAATTTCCCGGTTTGCTCATCCGTCGGAAAGTTTCAAAGCAGATGCCATTCGCAGAATGGGAAATAAAAAGTTTGCAAAAGCAGGCTAAAAGAAGTATTTGCCGCCAAAGAGCTGCATTATTAGATACATCTCAAGCTCAGAGATATTTTTAACATCTGTAATCATATGAAAACAAACAGCTTGGAGCACAAAATAAAAGAATGTCCGATGCTTGCTTCAAACATTTTTCTAAAGTTTGCAGAAAGTTGCAGAGAATTTTAAAGTTGCAGAGTAATAAAGATTCTTCAAACTTTCCGATAACTTTCTGCAACTATCTGAAACTCTGCAAACTTATTTCTGCTCGTGAATTGTTATCAGGCGTTTAATCTCGAAATTGCGCCAACCGTTCGGTGTCTTTATTTTTACTTCGTCGCCTTCTTCCTTCCCCATCAAACCTTGTCCGATTGGAGTAACCGTTGAGATTAAACCTTTGTCGGGGTCGCTTTCTTCCGACGTAACCAATTTGTAAGTTATATCTTCATCCCGCTCAACATCATATAAAACAACTGTTGAGCCGTAAGCCACGCGGTTGGTCGGGATTTTTGACAAGTCAATGGATTGGACTTCACTTAATCGCTGACGGACTTGCATAATTCGCGCCTGCACCATTGATTGGCGTTCCATTGCGGCTTTATACTCGGCGTTTTCGCGTAAATCGCCGAATTCCCGCGCTTTTTGAATTTCTTTCGGTAGTTTGAAATGAAGTTCTTCTTCGAGTTGGTCTAATTCTATTTGTAATTTTTTTCTGACTGCTTCCATAAATTTAGTTAATAATGTGAATCAAGAGTAGAAAACTAACAAAAGCAAAGCAAATGAAAGTTTTCCGAAACAATGTAACAACAAGCCGTCAGTTGAGCGGACAAAACCGGCTCTTTGAATTTGAGTTTTGTCGTTCAGCCATTTGAAAAAGATTCAATCGGCTGACGAAAGTGACTGACCAGACGCGAATAACGCTTATCCAAATCGGTAGAGTGGCTTGAAATTCGATAAGCGTTGCGATTTCAAACAGCTTTGATTATCGTAGATTTGACAGACAAGCAAATAAAGTTGAATCAGTTGATTTTCCATAAGCAAGAAAATTCTACCAATTCTTCTTGCTTGTCTGTTTCTACTCTTGATTCACATTAATAGTTCCAAGTTCCAAGTTCAAGGTCAAGAAAATAGACTTAGAACTTAGAACTTTAAACTTGGAACTTGGAACTATTTAAAGTTTTGCTTCGCGCGGTGCGGCAAATGAAATACCGATGTCGCGTGCCGTGCGGACGAGCTGCCCGTCAACCGGCACGGTTTTGATGTTGGCTATAGCTTCAGAAAGCGGCACATTAACAACCGTTCCGGCTTGCAGGGCAACCATTTTACCAACCTGCCCGTTTGCCAAAGCACGAACCGCGCACGCGCCGAAATTTGTTCCGAGCATTCTGTCGAAAGCGTTCGGAGAACCGCCGCGCTGAAGATGTCCAAGCACAACACAACGCGCTTCTTTGCCGGTCATCTCTTCAACCTTGTGTCTGACGTAATCACCGATTCCGCCCAGACGCGGAGCAGTTGTTATATCACCGAAGTCTTGATAAATTTCCGATTTTCCGATTTCCTTCGCGCCTTCTGCAACAACTATGTTTGTAAAACGCGAACCGCTTTTCTCGCGGGCGAGAACTTTTTGCACCATAGATTCAAATGAAAACGGAATTTCTGGAATTAAAATTACATCCGCGCTTCCCGCCAGTCCCGAATGCAGTGCAATCCAACCCGTATTTCTGCCCATTACTTCCAAAATCATAACGCGGTCGTGCGATGCGGCGGTTGTGTGCAAGCGGTCAAGCGCTTCGGTGGCAATATCAATAGCGGTCATAAATCCGAAAGTCAGTTCGGTTGCGGCTAGGTCATTATCAATCGTTTTCGGAACGCCGATGACCGGTATTCCGCGCTTGTAAAATTCCTGCGCGATTGCCAGAGTTCCATCGCCGCCGATAACGACGAGTGCTTCGATTTCGAGTTTTCGCAGATTTTCAATCGATTCTTTAATCGTTTTTTCCGGGAAAACTACTTTACCGTCCACAAAGCAGCAAAAACCGCCTGTGTTGCGCGTGCCGAGCATTGTGCCGCCGCGAGGCAAAATTCCGCTAACGGCTCGGGTCGTCAGTTTCATCGTTTTCGTTTCGCTGAGAAGTCCTTCAAAACTGTCTTCGATTCCGGTAACTTTCATCCCGAACTCTTTAATAGCTGTGCGGACAACTGCACGAATCACCGCATTTAACCCCGGAGCATCGCCTCCGCCTGTTATCACTCCGATTTGTTTATACATAACTGAAAGTCGAGGATATTCTACTCCATCTGTCCAAAAACACAAAAATATGCGGCACGGGAAAATTCTGTTGTTTGAAATTTTGAATTTTTCACCGTGCCGCCGATTCATCGTGCGGCAATTATTTATTTGCCATTATGCTGCCCAATAATTTTTTTGCATCGGGAATTGCTTCAATCGCTCTTAAGACCTGCGGGTCGGTTTCGATAAAAACTTGTTGTCCGGCTTCGCTTGAATTATTTGCGGTGGCAAGTTCTTCGCGCAGGCGCGATTTGGCGTAATCGCTTTGGCTGTTTATGTTTTCCGCCGTCAAACCGCTTTCCTTATCTTTTATGGTAAATGCGCGGAAAGCCTCAAACAATTTATCATTTATTTGAAAATCGCTTGGCTGAACGGTTTGTTTATAATTTTGTCTGTCAATTTTATAATTTTCAAAGCCTTTGATTTGACCGGCGATAAGTTGACGAACAAAGAAAAATGTCGCTTCTCTTATGCGGAAACGCAAAGGCGTAAAGGTGAGTGCGGGAACTTTTACATCCGGTTCGATACCGCGTCCGCCGTAAAAGACTCTGCCGCCCGCCGTCGTAACAGGACTTCCCGCCGGTTTCGGTTTTGCGTCCGTCGTTGGAGTTGCTCCATCTTCATCTCCGGTCTGATGCGTGTAGTAATCATAAATTGAACCGCTCGAATAATCTCTTTGCAAAGACCGACCGAAAGGCGTGTAATATCGCGCCGTCGTTAAAGTCAATCCCGTGCCGTTCGGAAGCGGAAAAACTCTCTGAACCAGACCTTTACCAAAACTGTCGCTTCCGACAATCAATCCGCGCCCATAATCCTGAATCGCGCCTGCCACAATTTCCGAAGCTGAAGCCGAACCGCCGTCAATCATAACGACGAGCGGAAAATTTTGGATATTGCCGCTGACCGTGCGTAATTCCTGCGATTTTGCATAACGCGAGTGACCTTTGACGGAAACAACCGTTTGATTGCTCGGCACAAACCGGCTGACAACCTCGATGGCTTGCGGAAGCAATCCGCCCGGATTGCCGCGCAGGTCAAGTATCAGGCTTTGCATTCCTTGTTCCTTCAAATCGGCAATTGCGTGGTCGAGTTCGTCGGCACTTGTTTCCTGAAATCCGCCGGTAAAGCCGACATAACCAACGCCGTTCTTGAGCATAAAATAATTGCGAATCGAAGGAAGCGGAACGCCGCCGCGCACGATTGTAAAGTTAAGCGGCTTATCGCTTCCGGCGCGTCCGATTTTGATATTAACGGGTGTTCCGCGCATTCCGCGCACGTTTTTGGAAACTTCCGCGCTCGAATACTCGGTCGCGTTTTTACCTTCGATTTCCAAAAATTTATCGCCATACCGCAAACCGGCTTTGTCAGCCGGCGTATTGGGAATAACCGATTGAATATAAACAGCGTCGCGGTGCCGCAAAATGGAAACGCCGATGCCGTAGAACTGCGAAGATTGGTCTTCGTAAAGTTTGCGAAATTCATCACGGGTAAAAAATGAAGAATGCGGGTCGAGCGTGAACAGCATACTTTGAATCGAACTTTCCGTAACTTTTTCGTGGTCAATCGGTCCGACGTAATCATTGTCAATTACATTCAACGCTTCGCGGTAATCGGCGACAATCTTTTCCGGCGTTAAAGCCGTGTCTGCCGAAGATTTGACCGGCAATTTGCCGAAAAGCCCGCCGAAAACCGCTCCGGCAATAATTAATAAAACAGCTATTATGCCTAATTTTTTGCTCATTATAAATTCTCCAGACTACTTAAAACTATATCATATTTTTGTTGTCGAAAGTCAGTGTTTGGTTGTCAATTAAAACAAACCGCATAAATTCAACAATGAAAGATTTACAAATTATACAATAACAATTTACCATTAGCTTTTTATCAAATGAAATCTACTCTTTCAATTGTCATTCCGGCATATAACGAACAGTCGCGGCTTGGCGAATCGGTCAAAAAAATTCTTTCTTACATCGAAAAAGGAAGTTTATCGGCAGAATTGATTGTCGTTGACGACGGCTCAACCGACGCAACGGCGGAAGTTGCGCGAAGAGCTTGCGGTGAATTTCCGGCAATCAAAACAAAAGTCATTCGTTACGAAGAAAATCGCGGCAAAGGTTTCGCGGTGAAAACAGGTTTGCTCGCATCTGTCGGCGATGTCGCGCTCTTTTCGGACGCGGATTTGTCAACGCCGATTTCCGAGTTGCCGAAACTTGTCGCACCGATTCAAAACGGCGAATACGATATAATTTTTGGTTCGCGTGCGCTTGACAGAAGTTTAATCGGAGTTCATCAACCGTGGCGACGCGAGCAAGGCGGCAAAGTTTTCAACCTAATTGTCAGAACGTTGACAGGTTTGCCTTTTTGGGATACGCAATGCGGATTTAAAGCCTTTAATATGGAAAAATTTCGCCTGCTTCTCGATGTGATGACGATTGATCGTTTCGGTTTCGATGTCGAATTTCTCTATGTTGCCAATTACCACGGTTTAAGATTAAAAGAAATTCCGGTGCGCTGGAATCATTGCGACGGAACGACGGTGAGCGTTTTCCGCGACAGCCACAGGATGTTCAATGAAGTCCGGCAAATTCGCAAGAATGCGAAACGCGGCGTTTATGATAAAATTAAAGTAGTATAATTACTCAAAATGGAGTTATCTCAATGCAAACAATTTATCAAATTAACGCCGATGAGTTGGACGAAAACCTTTTAGACAGCATAAAAGCCCAATTCAAACATAAGGAAATTGAAATTGTCGTCTTTGAACGCGACGAAACCGCTTATCTTTTGCGTTCACCGGCAAATCGAGAATACCTTTTGCGAACGATACAAGATGTTAAAGAAAATAGAAATATCATCGTGCCGAATCAGGAGCAATTTCAATGAGAACAATTGCTTTCCACCAAGAAGCATTTGAACAATACGGTGAATGGGCTAAAACCAACAGAAAATTATTTGACCGTTTGCGTCGTTTAATTATTGAAACAGCAAAAATCCGTTTGACAGCATTGGAAAACCCAAATCGCTAAAAGCAAATTTGAAAGGTTATTGGTCGCGTCGAATCAACGACGAACATCGCCTTGTTTATAAGGTAACCGAAGAGCAAATAATTATTGTTGCCTGTAAATACCATTACTAAAATGACCGCCAAACTAAACGTCAACATAGACCACGTTGCCACTATCCGCGAAGCCCGCAAAACCATTGAACCGAGCATTATTACTGCCGCCGTCATCTGCGAGCAAGCGGGCGCGGACGGCATCACCGTTCATCTTCGCCAAGACCGGCGGCACATTCAGGACAAAGATATTGAACTTCTGCGTTCCGTCATAACGACATATTTAAATGTCGAGATGGCGGCAACCGAAGAAATGATAAATATCGCGGCTGACACAAACTCCGATGCCGTTTCACTCGTGCCTGAAAATCAAAATGAAATCACTACGACAGGCGGTTTGGATGTTGTTAAAAATCTCGAAAACGTGCGCGTTGCTATTAACCGACTGCGCGAAGTCGGGATTTTTGTCAGTATTTTTATTGACCCGGACGAAAAGCAAATCGAAGCCGCCCACAAATCCGGCGCACAACAAATTGAAATCTGCACCGCCGAATACGCCGAAATGACTCTCGGTTCACGCGCCGCTCACGGCGAAGGTTCGCTCCGTGCGGCACAGGAAATTGAGAGAATAAAAAAAGCTGCCGTTCACGCAAAAAGTTTAGGTTTAGTAGTCGCGGCGGGACACGGTTTAACTTACCGAAATGTCGCCGCGCTTGCTCGTATTAATGAAATTACCGAATTTAACATCGGACACAGTATTATCTCGCGCTCAATCTTTGTCGGCTTAAACCAAGCCGTGCGGGAAATGATTGCTGCCGTATCGAACAAACAAAACTAAATCAAGTGCTTTTGTTTAAAAATCTGCTGCGGCAAATTTCTCATTCCTTTTTTTTGTAAGTCGTTAATTGTTAATTGCTAATCGTTAATTGTAGAATGTTTCTTTTTAACAATTAGCAATTTGATTATGTCAGCACCAAATATCGAAACGATCGTTAGTTTAGCTAAACGTCGCGGATTCGTTTTTCCCGCTTCGGAAATTTACGGCGGCTTGGGAAGCAGTTGGGATTACGGCTCGCTCGGCGTGGAATTGGCGAATAATATTAAACAAAGCTGGTGGCGTTGGTTGGTTCACGAGCGCGACGACATCGAAGGACTTGACTCTTCGATTATCCAAAACCGTCTGGTTTGGAAATATTCGGGACACGAAACGACGTTTTCCGACCCATTGGTTGATTGCCGAACCTGTAAAGGCAGATTTCGTTTGGATAAACTGCAGGATGTCCAATGTCCGAAACATCCGTCGCTGCATCCGGGCGAAGACAAGGAATGCGATTTGACCGAAGCCCGCGAATTTAATTTGATGTTTCGGACAACAGTTGGCGCGGTTTCGACGGACGAAGACGAAAATGCGTTAGCATATCTCAGACCGGAAACGGCGCAGGGAATTTTTATCAATTTCGCCAATGTTTTGAACACTTCCCGAAGAAAACTGCCATTCGGCATCGCGCAAATCGGCAAGGCATTCCGCAACGAAGTTACGCCCGGCAATTTTATTTTCCGCACGCGCGAATTTGAACAGATGGAAATGGAGTATTTTTGCCGACCGGAAGACGCGCCGCGCATTCTTCAGGAATTTATTGACGCTTTTCAAGAATGGTTTTACACTTTGGGAATTTCCGCCGCGAATCTCAAACTTTACGAGCAAACGCCCGAAGAATTAGCGCATTACGCTGAAAGAACGGTTGACATTTTATATCGCTTTTTTCCCGAACGCGACGATGAGGAAAAGCAGTTTGACGAGTTGATGGGAATTGCCAATCGCAAAGATTTTGATTTAAAAGCACATTCAAAAAAACCGGAAGACGCGGAAGGAAAACGCATCAATTCAGATTCAACCGAAGATTTATCATATTTCGACGAAGCGACGAAACAGAGATTTTATCCGTATGTTATCGAACCAGCGGTTGGTGTTAATCGCACTTTGCTGGCAATTTTGATGGACGCTTACACCGAAAAGATAAACGACAAGAGCGAAACCCGCGTAATTTTAAAATTAAAACCGGAACTTGCGCCGATAAAAGTTGCGGTGCTGCCGCTGGCGAAAAACAAACCGGAAATCGTGGCGATGGCAAAGGATTTGAAAAAACAACTTCTGCCCGCGATGCGAACCGTTTATGACGACACGGGCGGCATCGGCAAATTATATGCGCGGCAAGACGAAATCGGCACACCGTTCTGCGTTACGGTTGACCACGAATCGCTGGAAGATAACGCCGTAACCGTCAGAGACAGAGATACTTGGGAACAGGAAAGAGTTAATATTTCCGAATTAAAAGAATATTTGCAGAAGCATTTAGGTTAAGAATGATTCAAACGAGATGTACAAGATGAACAGGATAAAGGAATCTTTTTTAACTATCCGGTAAATCCTGTCTATCCTGTTTTATTTTACTGTTAGATGCGACTACCTGAAAAAATCACAAAACTTGCCGAACTAATTGAGCAAAACGGCGGACGCGCACTGCTCGTCGGCGGCTGTGTGCGCGATGAATTGATGGGCGTTGAGCCAAAGGATTGGGACGTTGAAATATATGGAATAGAACCGCAAAAATTAAAAGAAATTTTGGAATCTTTCGGCAAGGTTGATGCAGTCGGCGAAGCATTCACGGTTTATAAATTGGGAAACGATTTGGATGTTTCGATTCCGAGACGCGAAAGAAAAGTTTCACGCGGACACAAAGGTTTCGTGGTTGAAGGCGACCCGAATATGTCGTTTGAAGAAGCCGCAAAACGCCGCGATTTTACGATAAACGCGATTTTAAAAGATGTTTTGACAGGCGAAATTGTTGACATTTATGGCGGGCGTGAAGACATTCAACGAAGAATAATTCGCCATGTTTCAAGCGAAACTTTTGCTGAGGATTCTTTACGAGTTTTGCGGGCGGCACAATTCGCGGCAAGATTTGAGTTTGATATTGATGCGGAAACAGTTGAGATTTGTCGAAAAATTGATTTAACTGATTTACCAAAAGAACGCATTTGGGGCGAATTTGAAAAATTATTGTTAAAGGCGCGAAAACCATCAATCGGACTCAAATGGCTGTATGATTTAAGCGTGGTCGAGCAGCTTTTTCCAGAACTTAAAGCACTCGTCGGTGTTCCTCAAGATGAACAATGGCATCCCGAAGGCGAATTATTAACACATTCACTTTTAGTTGTTGACCGCGCTCGTGAACAAATTGACGATTTGCCATATCCGAAAAAAATTACGGTAATGCTCGGCGCATTATGTCATGATTTCGGCAAACCGACGACGACCGCATTTTTTGATGGACGCTGGCGTTCGCACGCGCACGACGAAGCCGGAATCGCGCCGACCATTTCTTTTTTGAACACTTTAGGCATTTATACTTTGGACGGTTACGACGTGCGCGAACAGGTTATCCAATTAGTTCGTTACCATTTAAAACCCGGAGAATTTTATCGGCAGCGTGAAAATTTAGGCGACGGCGCGTTTCGCCGTCTTGCGCGACGAGTCGAGCCGGATTTGCTTTATCGCGTGGCAAAGGCAGATAATCTTGGACGCAACGCCGAATGGATTCCGCAGGAAAAATGGTTCACTGCCGAAGCGCAGGAGTGGTTTATCGAACGGGCGCGTTCACTCTCGGTCGAGACCGAAGCACCGAAACCGCTTTTGATGGGCAGACATTTGATTGAGCTAGGTTTGCCGCCGTCGGCAAAGTTTGGCGAAATTACAAAAGCCGTTTATGAGATGCAGCTCGACGGACGAATTACGAATCTAGAAGAAGCCGTCAACGAGGCACAAATTTTAATAAAAAAATCTCGGAAAAAATCCGAATAATCAATAAACCGATGAATGAAACTGAAACGTCAGTAAAAGATTCGTTTCAAAACCTCAAAGTCCGGCTTGTTTGCGTTATTGTAGGAACCGGAATCATCTATTTTTTCAGCAATCCGCGTCCGCAAAATCATTACGATTATACATTTCGCATCGCCGAAAACTTTCTGCACGGCAAAATCGGCTTGCCGCAGACACCTCTATCTTGGCTCAATGAATTGATCCCATTGGAGGGATTTTATTATTCGGCATTTCCGCTTGGAAGTGTGTTGACAATGATACCTTTCGCGGTATTGAAGTCTGTCGGAATCATTTCGGATATGCCCGCCGCGTTTATCGCCGCGCTGATTGCGAGCGGTATTTGTTGGTTTTTACTTTTGATTACGAAACAATATGAATACACTTGTGGCAAACGAATTTTGCTGGCGATGGCAATTTTGTTTGGCACTTGGATGTGGACTAATTTAACATTCGGAGGCGCGTGGCAGCTTGCGCTCGGCTTTGCGATGCTAGGCGAACTCGGCGCGATTTATTTTACGGTTTTTAATCGCAAACCGTTGCTTGCCGGATTATTCTTTGCTTTGGCGTTCGGCAACCGCGTAGAAATTCTTTTAACCGCGCCGATTTTTATGTTTCTGCTGTGGAAGACATTTGATTTCGGATTTCAAACCACACATTCTAACAATAATTTTGATTTACCCGTCGAATCTGACGAAGCAAAACCAATCGAAAATCGAAAATTGAAAATTGAAAATCAAATTCGATTTTGTCTGATTCCTTTTATTCTGGGCGTGATGACTTTGGCTTATAACTACGTGCGGTTCGATTCGCCGTTTGATTTCGGTTACGCACGCATTCCGGGAGTTTTGGATGAGCCTTGGTATAATCACGGGATTTTTTCGATTTATTATATTCCCAATCAAGCCTATGAAATGCTTTTCAGATTGTGGGAAATAAAAAACGATTTTCCTTATCTTGTGCCAAATAGTTTCAGCAATTCAATTTTATTGAGCAGTCCGTTTTTGTTTCTGTTATTGCGGTTTGGAAAAAGAGATAAAATTTTGAAATATACGGCTTGGGTGGCGATTATAGTTTTGACGTTTCTGCTTTGGACACACGGAAACTCCGGCGGCTGGCAGTTCGCCTATCGTTACGCGATGGTTTTACTGCCGTGGATGTTTATCATTTTGCTGGAAAACAGTCCGAAAAGAATTACGCTTGTCGAATGTTTTGTATATCTTTTCTCGTTTATCGCCAACATTTATGCGACGTATCTTTTCTTTTATACGAATTATATAAAACCGTAGAATGCCGCTGAAACTCACTTAATTTTTTATTTCGTGCTAATCTTTATTTTCTTATGACACAGCTAAAACACGATTGGATGCTGGCAGAAATCGAAGCGATTTACAATCTACCGCTTCCCGAACTGATTTTCAGAGCGCAAACCGAACACCGCAAGTTTCACCGAACGGACGAAATTCAAGGCTGTCAGCTTTTGAGCATCAAAACGGGTGGTTGTCCAGAAGATTGCGCCTATTGTCCGCAGTCGGCGCATTACAAAACCGAAGTTGAACGAGAACCGCTTTTGAGTGTTGAAAAGGCATTAAAAGCGGCGCGAAACGCCAAAGATTCGGGTGCAACGCGCTTTTGTATGGGCGCGGCGTGGCGCGATGTTCCGAATGGCGAACAGTTTGACAGCGTTTTGGAAATGGTCAAAGGCGTTCGTTCATTAGGACTCGAAGCCTGCTGCACGCTCGGAATGCTCAAGGAAGAGCAAGCCGAAAAACTCGCTCGTGCCGGTTTAACCGCATATAATCACAATCTCGACACATCGCCCGAATTTTACGGCGATATTATCTCAACCAGAACTTACGACGAAAGATTAAACACTTTGGCAAACGTCCGCAAAGCGGGAATTACAGTTTGTTCGGGCGGAATTATCGGAATGGGTGAAACTCTCGTTGACAGATACAGCCTTCTTCAACAATTATCCAATCAAAATCCGCATCCCGAAAGCGTTCCGATAAATCAACTCGTCCGCGTTGAAGGAACGCCTCTCGAAAACGAAAAATCTCTGGACGTTTTCGAGTTTGTGCGAATGATTGCGACGGCGCGAATCTTGATGCCGAGTTCAATGGTGCGCCTGAGCGCGGGACGCTTGCAATTATCCGACGAAGCGCAAGCGATGTGTTTTCTGGCGGGTGCAAACTCGATTTTTATGGGCGAAAAACTTCTCACTACGCCGAACCCTGAAATCGACCGCGATAAAAACTTGCTCGATAAATTGGGAATGAAACTTTCCTCCACGACAACGCATTAGAAAATGCTGATAGATATTACGCCGCTCAAAATCTCGCGTGATTATCGCCTTCTATTTTTTGGGCAGCTGATTTCATTTTTCGGCACGATGATGACGTTTATCGTCGTTCCCGTTCAAATGTATCAACTCACCGGCTCGAGTCTTTACGTCGGACTTCTGGGCGCGGCGGAATTTGTGCCAATGTTCTTTTTGGCGTTTATCGGCGGCGCGTTGGCTGATGCAGTTGACCGTCGAAAAATGCTGCGCGTGACGGAAATCGGACAGACGATTACAACCGCAATTCTTTTGGGAAACGCCTTGCTTCCAAATCCGCAAATTTGGGTTTTGTTCGTCGCGGTTGCGATTCACGCCGGACTTGCCGGACTTCAAAGACCTTCTTTTGAAGCCTTGATTCCGAAAATTGTGCCGCTTGAATATATGTCGGCGGTAGCTTCGCTTAATTCGATACGCTTTGAAGTTGGCTTTATTGTAAGCCCGATAATCGGCGGTTTGATTATCGCAAAGTACGGCGCGGCTTTGGCGTATACGATTGATTTATTGACATTTACCGCTTCGCTGGCTGCCGTCTGGCTGATTCGCGCCGTTCCGCCGCCGCCTGATGCCGACCGACCGAATTTTGAATCCGTTAAAAAAGGTTTTCGTTATGCAATGAGCCGGCAGGAACTTCTGGGAACTTATGTGATTGACATCAACGCGATGTTTTTCGGAATGCCAAAGGCACTTTTCCCCGCGCTGGCTGTCGGATTCGGCGCAGGTGCTTCAGTCGGATTTTTTTATTCGGCAATCGCCGTCGGTGCGCTTGTCGCAACTTTTACATCCGGTTGGGCGCAATGGGTTCACCGCCACGGATTGATGGTAACGCTCGCCGCCGCCGGTTGGGGCGTGGCAATTACTCTTTTTGGTTTTTCAAACAGTTTATATCCCGCGTTATTTTTTCTTGCTGTCGCCGGATATTTTGATATGATTAGCGGAATTTTTCGCCAAACGATTTGGAATCAAACCGTCCCGGACCATTTTCGCGGAAGATTAGCCGGAATCGAGATGATAAGTTTTCTGACGGGACCGATGCTCGGCGATGCCGAATCCGGCGTTGTCGCATATTTTTTCAGTGTGAAAACTTCGATAATTTCGGGCGGAATTTTAACGGTTGTCGGCACGATAATTCTGGCAGTTCTTTTACCTAAGTTCATCAGATACGACGGACGCGAAGGCATCAAACAAAAGAAACTCGAAGAAGAAAACAGAGCGCGGATGAATACGGAATCAAAGGATTTGTATTATTAACTGATGCCGACGCAGAAAGAAAAAAGCAAGTAAATTGGAGCGCGGGCATCCTGCCCGCACATGGGCAAAGGAGTTGGCTGCCGAATTCCCAACTTTTGAGAAAGTCCCGATGAAATTAAAAGAGCGAATACAAAATAATCTCGTGGAAATCCAAACAAAAGGCTTAAAGCGCAAACTCGCCAGCCCGTGCGGGATTGATTTGTCTTCCAACGATTACCTCGGTTTGGCACAAGACGAACGATTAAAAAACGCGATGATTGAAGGCGTAAGACGTGAAGGCATCGGTTCGACGGGTTCGCGTCTTCTGCGCGGCGAAAGAGATTGCTTTGCGGAAGTCGAAAAGCAATTTGCTGAATTTAAAGGAACAGAAAGTTCGCTTTATTTTAGTTCGGGTTATCAAGCAAACATCGGACTTTTGCAGACTTTTCTTGAAGCTGACGATATAGTTTTTTCCGATGAATTAAATCATGCGAGTTTGATTGACGGAATGCGTTTGTCCAACGCTCGAAAAATCATTTTCCGACATTTAGAGGTTGACGAGATTGCAAAACTTCTTAAAGAAACTGGTTGTAAAGGACAAAAATTTCTCGTTACCGAATCGCTTTTTTCAATGGACGGCGACATCGCACCTTTGCAAAAATACGCGGAAATCTGCGCTGAAACCAACACGAATTTAATCATTGATGAAGCGCACGCCGTCGGAATTTACGGCAGAAAAGGAAGCGGTTTGATTGGACATTTCAAAATTGAAAAAGACGTTTTTCTTTCGATAAACACGGCAGGAAAAGCGTTAGGAGTTTCAGGCGCGTTTATTGCGGGCGATATTTGGGCAATCGAATATCTGATAAACAAATGTCGTTCATTTATTTTTTCAACCGCGCCGCTTCCGGCAACTGCCGACGCGCTGAAAGTTGCGCTTGAAATTGTCGAAACCGAAAAAGGAAGCCGCGAAAGGTTATTAAATTTATCAAGATTTTTCCGCGAATTATTGAATGAAAACGGCATTTTAGTTCCGCTCGATAATTCGCAAATTGTTCCAATTTTAATTGGCGACAGCAAAAAAGCCGTAAAAATCGCGGAAAGTTTGCAAGCCAAAGGCTTCGATGTCCGCGCCATTCGTCCGCCGACCGTGCCGGAAAATACTTCGCGCCTTCGTGTTTCGTTGAATGTTGGTTTGACCAAAGAAATTATGCGAGAATTTATAATCAAGCTAAATAAAGAATTTAATCGCAAATGAATACAGATTTTTTCGCATTCTTCGCATTTTTTGCGGGCTAAAAGATGAGAGGTTTTTTTGTTACAGGAACAGATACAGGCATCGGAAAAACAATCGTTTCCGCAAGCCTGATATGTGCCTTGCGCGATGTTGAAAAAATCTGCTATTGGAAACCGATTCAAACCGGAATTGAAAAAGACAACGACACGGAAACTGTTAAAAATTTGGCAAATCTTACAGACGAAGAAATTTTTGATAAAGGTTTTCGGCTCGAAAAACCGTTGTCGCCGCATCTTTCCGCTAAACTTGCAAATATTGAAATTACGGTCAAAAAAATTCTACGATTTATCGAAACGGACGAAAATTTTTGGATTGTTGAAGGCGCGGGCGGAGTTTTTGTTCCATTAAACGAAAATGAATTGATGATTGATTTGATGAAAGCATTGAATTTACCTGTTTTAATAGTTGCGCGTTCATCACTTGGCACGATAAACCATACGCTTTTAACCATCGAAGCATTGCGAAAAAATAACTTAAAAATTTTTGGCGTGATTTTGAACGGCGAGCTGAATAAAGAAAACCGTCGAGCAATCGAACATTTCGGAAAGGTAAAAGTGTTGGCGGAAATGCCGAAATTTGAGAAACTTGAATATGAAAATCTAAAATCTTGGACGAGGAAAAACTTATATGGCTATTTTGAAAAAGCGGCAGATTGAAATTTTGTCGCAGCTAACCAGCGAAGAGTTGGAAAAATATGTCGCTACGTTGCCGATAAAACCTGATGAACTTGAAGAACTATTTTTTTATATTCGTTCGCGTTTTAAGAATCAACTTTGCGACCACACATCAAAATTTACAATGCAATATTTGATTGACAATCGTTTGCCGTTTCCGAAAATCATTGCTTGGCTCAACGAAAACGGCGGTTATTGCGATTGCAAGGTGTTGGAAAATATCGAAACTGAATGGAATAAAGCCTTTCGAGTTGAGAGTTGAGAGTTGAGAGTAAAGAAAACACTTCTTTGACTCTCAACTCTCAACTCTCAACTCTCAACTATTATGAATCTCGTTGAACGCGACCGAAAAGTTTTGTGGCATCCATACACGCAGGAAAAAACCGCGCCGCCGCCGATTCCGATAACTCGCGGCGAAGGTGTTTGGCTGTTCGCGGAGGATGGACGCAAATTTTTAGACGGCATTTCTTCGTGGTGGGTAAATATTCACGGACATTCACATCCGTTTTTGAATGCCGCATTAGCCAAACAAGCAAACGAACTCGAACACACGATGTTTGCCGGATTTACGCACAAACCTGCCGTCGAGTTAGCTGAAAAACTCGTGGCGATTTTGCCGAAAGGTTTGACGCGGGTTTTTTATTCCGACAACGGCTCAACCGCCGTCGAAGTCGCGCTGAAAATGGCGTATCAGTTTTGGCTCAATTGCGGCAGCGAGCGTCGAACATTCGTTGCGTTTGAAAACGCTTATCACGGCGACACCTTCGGCGCGATGGCGGCAAGCGATGAATCAAGTTTTACGAAACCATTTCAAAATCTGCTTTTTAAAGTTCTTCGCGCTCAATCGCCGGACAATTGCGAAAGGAAAAAAACAAAAGCCGTTGAAGAAATTCTCGAAAAGAATCACCGGGAAATTGCCGCCGTCATTATCGAACCGATGCTGCAGGGCGCGGGCGGAATGATTATTTGGGAAGCGGAATTTTTGAAAAAAATCCGCGAACTTTGCAATAATTTTAATGTTTTGCTGATTGCCGACGAAGTTTTGACCGGTTTCGGCAGAACCGGAAAAATGTTTGCCTGTGAACACGCCGACATCTCGCCCGATATTATCTGTCTTTCCAAAGCCTTAACCGCCGGATATCTGCCGCTCGGCGCGACTGTCGCCACGGAAGAAATTTACCAAGCATTTTTGAGCGATGACCGGAGGAAAACTTTTTTTCACGGGCATTCTTACACGGCAAATCCGCTTGCCTGCGCGGTTGGCGCGGCAAGTCTGGAACTTTTTAAACGTGAAAATTGTCTGGAAAAAGTTGCGTTTATCAATCAAAAATTCAACCGGTTTGCAGCAAAAATATCAGAATTAAATTGTGTCGGCGAAGCGCGGACAATTGGCGGAGTTTCAGCAATTGAACTCGTTTCGGAAAACAGCGGTTATCTTGCCGACATCGGACAGCAGCTTTATCAGGAATTTCTCGCCCGCGATATTTTGCTGCGTCCACTCGGCAATATTCTGTATTTTATGCCGCCGTATATTATTTCCGAGAGCGAAATTGATTGGGTTTTGGGCGAAATTGAAGATGTGATAAAAACCCTTTCGACAAAAAAACATATTAAAAACATTCCAAATACTTCACGCCCGCGCCCGTATTAAAAATCACGACGCGCTCATTTTCTTTGATGAAATCCTGCTCAATCAATTTCCGCAGAGCGGGCAGACACGCCGCGCCTTCGGGCGCACAGAATAAACCTTCGCTCGTGCCGATTTCCTTGACGGCGTTGAGCAATTCTTCGTCGCTGACGGCAACGGCAGTTCCGTTTGATTTGTGCAGAGCATCGAGAATCAAAAAATCGCCAATCGCCTTCGGAACGCGCAAACCTGACGCGACGGTTGCGGCGTTTGGAAATTCGTCGGCGAAAATTTCGCCTTCGTGAAACGCTTTGACGATTGGCGCACAGCCGATTGATTGGACCGAAACCATTCTTGGTCTAAAAGAATCAATCCAACCCATTTTTTCCATCTCGTCAAATGCTTTCCACATTCCGATTAAACCAGTTCCGCCGCCCGTCGGATAGAGAATTACGTCGGGCAAATTCCAATCAAATTGCTCGGCAAGTTCATAACCCATCGTCTTTTTGCCTTCGACGCGATACGGTTCTTTCAAAGTCGAAACGTCAAACCAACCTTCCGCGTCTTGGCGCGTCGCAACAATTTTTCCGCAATCGGTAATCAAACCGTCAACCAGAGTAACCTGTGCGCCTGTTTGTTCGCATTCAATAATGTTCGCCTTCGGTGTATCTCGCGGCATAAACAAAAACGCCTGCATTCCCGCCCGCGCCGCGTAAGCTGAAAGTGCGCCCGCCGCATTTCCCGCCGACGGCGCGGCAACTTTTTTTACGCCCAACTCCTTCGCCATCGAAACCGCCGCCGACATTCCGCGTGCTTTAAAACTCTGCGTCGGATTGTTTGATTCGTCTTTGATAAACAAATTTAGTTTAATCGGAAGTTTTTTTGCCAAATTTTCAGTCGGCAAAAGCGGTGTCCAGCCTTCGCCGAAACTAATGATATTTTCCTCGTTTTCAACCGGCAAAACTTCTTTATATCGCCACAAGTCTGCTTGACGATTTCGCAAAGAATCTGTGGTTAAAGTTTGCGCGGCTTTTTTCAAATCGTAGCGAACAAAAAGTGGTTTGCCGCATTCAAGACAAAGATTATGCAGCTTGCCGGCTTCGTAATTTTTATGACAATTAGCGCATTCGAGATGTGTTGCATTCATATTTTTTAAAGACAGATTAGCACAAAAAATTACGATTGATAAAAAGGATTTTGATATAAAAGAATTTGCTGTATCAAAGGAAAAAAGACACGAAATAAATTTTAAAGGTTTCGTGTCTTTGAAATTTTACAGTCGGTTGAACTTTTATTGTGCCAGCATCGGCTTTAACGCTTTGTAGATATTTTCAGTCATAATAACTGCGCCTTTAGCGTTTGGATGAATGCCGTCGGCTTGATTTAAATCTCGGTTAAGCGCGACATTTTCCAAAAGAAACGGCAAAAATTCGACTTTGTATTCGCTCGCCAAATCAGGAAAAGCGTTTGTATATTCGCGCTGATAACTTGCGCCCATCGTCGGCGGCGCAAGCATTCCGCAAAGCAGAACTTTAATGTTTTTTGCCTTCGCTTTTTTAATAATGGTGCTTAAATTTTCCTTCATTTTAGCGACCGGCAAACCGCGCAAAAGGTCGTTTGCGCCGAGTTCGAGAACTAAAATCCGCACATTTTCCTGTTCTAAAACCCAATCAATTCGCTCTAAGCCGCCTAAGCTAGTTTCGCCCGAAACGCCCGCGTTGATTACTTCATAATCATAGCCGTTAGCTTCCAGCTTTTTTTGCAAAAGATACGGGTAAGATTCTTTTTCCGCGAGTCCAAAACCTGCTGTCAAACTGTCGCCAAACGCCACAATTTTTGGCT
>MWZA01000126.1 GCA_002050455.1 Acidobacteria bacterium 5-1
GTTGTTTCGCTTGAACCAAATACGATTGAAGATATTTTCCAAAATATCAAAACCGTCGGCAAACTTTGCGGAGTTTCGGAAAAAGCAGAAGAGGTTGTTGCCGAACTCAAAAATCGTCTGGACAAGGTTCGGGAAAAAACTGCAAAAATCAAAAAACGCCCGCGCGTGTTTATGCTCGAATGGCTTGAGCCGCCGTTTGCGCCCGGACATTGGACACCGGAACAAGTGGAAATTGCGGGCGGAAATTGTCTTTTAGGAGAAGCTGGCAAAAAGTCGGTAACGACAACTTACGCCCGCGTTTTTGATGAACAGCCGGAGATTTTAGTTTTGATTCCGTGCGGTTATTACGCGGAAGACATTTTGCGCCAATTGCCGAACACAATTTTCCCCGAATCTTTTCGTAAAATTCCTGCGTTTCAAAACAACGAGATTTGGGCGTTAGATGCGACTTCGTATTTTTCGCGCCCCGCGCCGCGCATCGTCCGCGGCGTGGAGATTTTGGCAAAGATTTTTCACCCTGAGATTTTCGGTGAGCCGAGCGAGCAAGAAGCCGTCAGAGTTCCAAAAGATTTAATAAAATTTGCAGATGAAAAGTCTGCTTCAGCATAGTTTTTGAAAACCATTTGAAATTCATATGAATGCTCCGTTTAACGAAGAATTCGGAATTTACGAAAGCAGATTTTAATATGAAACAGAAAAGTTACAAAATTAGAATTGATGCAACAATCAATTCAACTTTGAAAGAGAGTGAATTGAGAGAAAAACTCGCGGTTTCTTTGTTCGATATTGAAAATATGGAGAGCATCCACGACTCTGAAAGCGAAAAATTAGAAGTTATAGAGTATGATTTTGTTGAAGCCTTTGAAATTGGTGAAACTGTGAAATGAATTCAGAACTAACGTATAGCGAAGCGATTGAAAAGGTGATGTTAGACAACGGATATTTTGCGCCGCTATCTTTGATTTATAGGGAAGTAACAAATTACCGTTCCTTAACAGGCAAAACGCCGCTCAAAACAATTCAAGAAAGAGTTCAAAGAGATAATCGCTTTACAAGAATAGGTGTTGGAGTTTATGCCTTAACCGATTTTCTAGATAGACTTCAAAAAACCGAAGAACCAAAACAAAAAGAAGAAAAGATTGAATATCAACACGCTCGAATTCAAGGAATGTTATTAGAGATGGGTGAATTAGAAGGCTTTTCAACTTATACGAATGATAAAAGCAAAACCTTTGATGGTAAAAAACTAGGCTTAATTTCAAGTTTAAAGGAATGTCCGCCATTCACTTATCCAGAAGTTATTCAGCACAGTGTAAGATTCTTCGATGTTATTTGGTTTAATGCGCGTGGTTTCCCATATAAAATTTTTGAAGTTGAAAATTCAACGGACTTTCGCGGAGCTTTTGTAAAGTTTGTTGAAATGCAGGACTTTTTCGCAAAATTTTTTGTCGTAGCTCCCGATGAAAGAAAAACTAAATTTGAAGTAGAAAATGGAAAACGCGCATTTGAATCTGTTGCAAAAAGATGCAAGTTTAACTCTTATGAAGATGTAGAAAAAAGCTATGGAAATTTGTTAGCTCATTCAAGCACAAAAAGCATTTTTGATTGAATAAGAATTTGCTCAGAAAATTTTACCTTATTTTAATGGGCGACAAATACGCTAATTCCGAATGGATTCCGCTTGGTTTTTACATAATGCAAGAAGCGATAAAACGGGGATTTTCACTTAAATCACTTGTCGTAAAAGATATGCAAAACAATCGCGCCAAACAAAACCAACAGCAACTTTGGCGTTATCGCGCCTTAACGGGTGGTTTCTATATCTCCAAACACGAATATATTTTTATTCTCAGAAAAAAGTAATTCTATGAAATTTATTACAACATTTTTCTATCTACTGATTTTTACTTTTACATTGTTTGCTCAAAAGACCGATGAAGTTTTGGCAACGGCAAACGGTCAAAAATTCACGTCGAAAGACCTTACGCCGATAGTGAGCGAAACGTTTGAAAATCTGCCGAAAACAATTGCTGAAACGCGGAAAGCCTTGCTTGAACAGCAAATCAGCGACATTTTACTTGAAACTGAAGTAAATGCGCGAAAATTGACGATTGAAAAACTTATCGAAACGGATGTTACTAATAAAGTTCCCGCGCCGACCGACAAGGAAATTCAAACTATCTACGACGCAAACCGCGCTGAAATCGGCAGTAAAACTTTGGCGGCAGTTCGCCCGCAAATCGTCGCCTTTTTGAAACGTGAAGCGGAAGAAAAGGCTTTGCCGGAATATCTGTCAAACTTAAAAGTTAAATACAAAGTTGCGCTCGGCAGAGATGTGAACGCGCCGAATTTAAAACCTTTTGACACTTTGGCAATGGTGAACGGCAAGCCGATTTTGGTTGAAAATTTTGAAGCAAAAATCAAAGTAAGGCTTTATGATATTGAAGTTAACATTTACGACCGGGTGCGAGAATCGCTCGAACAAGCGGTTTATTCGGCATTAGTCAGCGCAGAAGCAAAATCGCAAAATATCGAAGCAAGCGATTTAATCGCGCGTGAAATAACCGACAAAATGCGCGAATTTTCCGACGAAGAACGCGGACAGTTGGAAAATGCACTGCGCGACAGACTCTTTAAGAAATACAATGCGAAATTTCTGCTGAAAGAACCCGCGCCGATTGTGCAAAACGTTTCAACCGACAATCAACCTTTTCAAGGAAAGCAAAACGCGCCCGTAACAGTCGTGATGTTCACCGATTTTCAATGTCCGGCGTGTTCGGCAGTGCATCCGGTTTTAAAAAAAGTTCTGGCGGAATATGGCGATAAAATCCGTTTTGTTGTGCGTGATTTTCCCCTAACAAACATTCACGAAAACGCTTTTCGCGCCGCGCTTGCGGCAAACGCGGCAAACGCGCAAGGCAAATTTTTTGAATATGCCGACCTTTTATATAAAAATCAAACTGCTTTGGACGTTGCTTCGCTCAAAAAATATGCCGCCGATTTAGGTTTAAATCAAAAGCAATTTGATTTAGACTTAACGAGCGAAAAATTTGCCGCCGACGTTCGCAAAGATTTGGCGGACGGCAAAATTTACGGCATTACGGGAACGCCGACGATTTATGTCAACGGCGTAAAAGTCCGCACTCTTTCGGCAGAAAGTTTTAGAAACGCCGTTGAGAAAGCATTAAAAAAAGTAGTCAGAAGCCAGAAGTCAGAATCCAGCATAATCGGATTTTCTACTGGCTACTGGCTTCTGACTACTGACTACTAAATTTATGCGTCTTTATTTTATTTTTTTCTTTCTTCTTTTATCTTTGGCGTGCAATGACCAGTCGGCGCGTTCAAATATGAACACAACCGTCAGCAAAACGAACAATAATACGGCTAAAACAGCTTCAAACGTGCCGGTTTATACTTACGAAATTGTCAACACTTTCCGGCACGACCCGAAGGCATTTACCCAAGGTTTGTTTTTTTACAACGGATTTTTATATGAAAGTACCGGACAGGAAGGCAAATCGGATTTGCGAAAGGTCGAACCCGAAAGCGGCAAGGTTGTTCAGCAAATCAAATTGCCGTCTGACAGTTTCGGCGAAGGCACAACCGTTTTAAACGGAAAAATTTATCAACTGACTTGGCGCGACGGCAGAGGTTTTGTCTATGACGCGGACACTTTCAAGTTGCTCAGAGAGTTTACTTATGCGGGCGATGGCTGGGGTTTAACCAATGACGGGAAAAATCTGTTTATGACTGACGGCACTCATATTATCCGAGTTATTGACCCCGAAACTTTTCGGACAATCCGCACTCTTGTCGTCTTGCGCGAAGACGGCAAACCGCTGATGCAGATAAACGAACTCGAATATATTAAAGATGAAATCTGGGCAAATGTTTGGCATTCGGAAGAGCCGGAGATTCTTGGCAAACCGAATTACATTGCGCGGATTGACCCGAATTCCGGCAAACTTCTCGGCTGGATTGATCTGGGCGGAATTTCGCCTGACGATGTTGAACGCGACACCGAAAATACTCTCAACGGTATCGCTTACAACGCGCAGAATGACAGGATTTTTGTAACCGGAAAAAACTGGAAAAAACTTTTTGAGATTAAAATAAAGCCAAAGAGTTAAGTATAAAAAATGACAGAAAAAGACGAGTATTTTATGCTCAAAGCCATCCGTTTAGCACAAAACGGGATTGATTCAAACGCCGGCGGACCATTTGGCGCGATTATCGTGTATAACGGCGAAATTATCGGCGAAGGTTGCAATCAAGTTACTTCGACCAACGACCCGACTGCTCACGCCGAAATAATTGCCATCAGAAAAGCGTGTGAGAAATTAGGTTCTTTTCAATTAGGCGGTTGTATTTTATACACTTCTTGCGAACCGTGTCCGATGTGTTTGGGCGCGATTTACTGGGCGCGTCCCGAAAGGGTGTTTTTTGCTTGCACGCGCAAAGATGCGGCAAATATCGGATTTGATGACCATTTTATTTACGACGAAATCGAACGACCGATTGAAGAACGCCATATTAAAAGTGTGAACTTTATGCGCGAGAAAGGCTTAAAGGTTTTTAGAAATTGGGAAATTAAGACGGATAAAATTGAATACTAATGGTAAGCGGTAAATGGTAAATCAAGGAAAGTGTCTTACATTTACCATTTACCGCTTACCATTTACCATTAACAAAATGGCTTCATTTTTCAACAATTATTTTTTTCTGATACTCGCCGTTCTTGCCGGAGCGATGATGCCGACGCAAGCTGCCATCAATAACAAATTAGCAATGTCGGTTGACAGTCCGATTTTGTCGGCGTTTATTTCTTTTGCAGTCGGAACGGTTGCGCTCTTTTTGTATATTTTGGCGACGGGAATTCCGCTTGGAAACTTGCATGAGGCAAAAAATGCCCCAATTGTCGCTTAGACCGGCGGAATTCTCGGCGCATTTTTTGTCGCTTCAACTATAACGCTTGTGCCGCGGCTCGGCGTGGCTTTAACTTTTTCTCTCGTCATAGCCGGACGAATGTTGGTAACTTTGGTGATTAACCATTTCGGTTTTCTCGTTGTACCGGTCAAAGAAGTAAATTTACCGCGCTTATTGGGCGTTACTTTTAATAAGATTGGCGTGATTTTGATTCGCCGTTTTTAATTTTTTACCGCGAAACGCACTAAACACACGAAAACTTCTTTTTTCTTTTTTGCGTAACTCGTGTATTTCGCGTTTTAATTTTATGGTTGAATTTATTCTGAATAACCAAACAATCCAGACCGATTTGCCTGCGGGAACGACTGTGCTTGATTTCGTTCGTTACGACGAAAATCTGAAAGGCACAAAAATCGGCTGCCGCGAAGGAGATTGCGGAGCTTGCACGGTTCTTGTCGGTGAATTAAACGAAGATTCGGTTAAGTATCGCTCGATGACCTCGTGTCTGATGCCGATTGCGAACGCGCACTGCAAACACATCGTAACCGTTGAAGGCATTAACAAACCAAACAACGAATTAACCGAAGTTCAACAAGCAATAGTTGACGCGGGCGGAACGCAATGCGGCTTTTGCACGGTCGGTTTTGTGATGTCTTTGACGGGGTTTTGTATTGACGAAACTGAAAAATCCGGCGAGATGGCGATTTCTTCGATTGATGGGAATATCTGTCGCTGCACCGGTTATAAATCAATTGAACGCGCGGCAGAGCTAGTCAGTAGTCAGTTGTCAGTAGTTAGTAGTCAGAATAACTCGTTGGAGATTGCTGTCGAAAAGGGAATAGTTCCCGAATATTTTTCCGGCATCAAGAATCGGCTTGCTGAACTAAGTCAAAAAAATCCAAAATCCAAAATCCAAAATCCAAAATTTGTTGTCGGCGGGGGAACTGACCTTTATGTCCAACGTCATGACGAGATGGTTTATGCGCCCGCCGAAAATCTCTTTGATAATTCCGATTTGCGTGGAATAGAAGAAAACGGCGAATTTATCGAAATCGGCGCGTCCGCGACCGTTACCGATTTGCTTGTTTCGCCCGTGATGCAAAGTATTTTTCCGAATCTTTATAAACATTTGAAACTTGTTTCGTCAACGCCGATTCGCAATATGGCGACGCTTGCCGGAAATTTCGTTAACGCCTCGCCGATTGGCGATATGACGGTGTGGTTTCTGGCTTTGGATGCGACGATTGTTTTTAATAACGAGCGCGAAATTCACTTAAGCGAACTTTATCTCGGCTATAAAACTCTGGCGAAAACGGACGATGAATTTATCAAAACAATTCGTTTCCGAAAGAAAGTTCAGCATTTCAACTTTGAGAAAGTTTCTAAACGAACTTGCTTGGATATTTCTTCGGTTAATTCGGCGATTTCTTTGAAAACAGAAAACAATAAAATTCTCGAAGTCCACGCGGCGGCGGGCGGCGTTGCGCCGATTCCTTTATATCTAAAAAAGACTTCCGCATTTTTGCGCGGCAAGGAAATTAGCGATTCGACAATTTTGCAAGCAAACGAAATTCTGCAAACGGAAATCAGCCCGATTTCCGACGTGCGCGGCTCGGCGGAATATAAAAGACTGCTTCTGCGGCAGCTATTTACGGCGCATTTTGTCGAGTTGTTTGGGTTTTCGACAGAAAGATAATTGACCACCGAGGCACGAAGAATAAACTAGGAATTGTTTTGGTATTTATATCAAAATAAACTTTGTGTTTTCTCTGTGCCTCGCTAGTGAAATTTGTTTTATGAAAAATGTAGATTCCAAATCGCACGTTCGCGGCGAATCAGTTTATTTAGACGATATTCCTTTAATAAACGGGACGCTCTTTGCGTGTGTCTATGATTCGCCCGTCGCGCACGGCGTTTTGAAAAAAGTTGAAATTGAAGAAGCCGAAAAGAGCAAAGGCGTTGTCAAAGTTATTCTGGCAAAAGATTTAATCGGCGAAAACGAAATCGGCAATATTTTTCATGACGAGCCTTTGTTTGCGGACGATGAAGTGCATTTTCAAGGAATGCCGATTGCGCTTGTGTTAGCGGAAACGGAAGAACAGGCGCGAATCGCCGCCAGAAAAACCACGGTGGAAATCGAACCGCTTGAAATTGTTACCAACCCGCGGATTGCTTTTGCAAAAAATGATTTAATTGTTCCGCCGAAACATTTCAAATTAGGTGATTCGGAAACAGCTTTCAAAACCAGCAAATATGTTTTTGCAGGACGTGCCGACGTGAACGGGCAGGAACATCTCTATATCGAAACGCAGGGCGCGTATTGTATTCCGACGGAACAAAACGGAATTAAAGTTTATTCTTCGACGCAAGGTCCGACGGCAGTTCAGCGTTGCGTGTCGAGAGTTACGGGCGTGCCGATGCACTTGATTGAAGTTGACGTGCAGCGGCTTGGCGGCGGTTTTGGCGGCAAAGAAGACCAAGCAAACGCTTGGGCGGCGATGTGCGCGGTTGGAACTCAATTGACAAAACGTCCCGTGAAATACGCGCTTCATCGAATGGAAGATATGCGAATGACCGGAAAGCGTCATCCGTATTCGGCAGATTATCGTATAGGGCTGGACAAAGATTTGAAAATCGTCGCTTATGAGGTCGTGTTTTATCAAAACGCGGGCGCGTCCGCCGATTTGTCGCCGCCGGTTTTAGAACGCACTTTGTTTCACTGCACTAACTCGTATTTTATTCCGAATGTTACGGCAACCGCTTATTCTTGCAGAACAAATCTGCCGCCGAACACGGCGTTTCGCGGTTTCGGCGGACCGCAGGGAATGTTTGTTATCGAGTCGGCGATTGCTCACGCGGCTGAAAAATTGAGAGTTTCGGCAAGCGAAATTCAGCAAAAAAATCTAATTGAAAGCGGCGATAAATTTCCATACGGGCAAAAAGCGATAAGCGAAGCAATTACAAGTTGGGCGCAAGCCGATGAAAAATTCGATTTTGCAAAACTGCAAGAAGAAACGGACGATTTTAATAAACAAAATAAATTTATAAAAAAAGGCGTGGCGGTGCAGCCGATTTGTTTCGGCATTTCGTTCACCAAAACGCCGATGAATCAGGCGCGTTCGCTTGTTCATATTTATACGGACGGAAGCGTCGCGGTTTCAACCGGCGCGGTAGAAATGGGGCAAGGCGTGAATACGAAAATCGCGCAGGTCGCCGCGCGTGTTTTTTCTTTGCCTATCGAAAGAATAAAAGTTCACACGACAAACACTTTGCGGATTGCCAATACTTCGCCGACGGCGGCATCGGCGGCGGCTGATTTGAACGGACGCGCAACTTTAATTGCATGTGAAACGATTTTAGAAAGATTGCGAAAACTCGCGGCGGAATTGTTGAAAGCGGAAAATGTTTCGGACATTTCCTTTCTCGACGGATTTATTTTTAACAAAAATCAACCGACTGATTTGGATTGGGTAACGCTCGTCAACGAAGCGCATCTTCAGCGCGTCAATCTCAGCGAACACGCGCATTACGCGACTGCCGGAATCCATTTCGATTGGGGAAAAGCAAGCGGTCATCCGTTCGCCTATCACGTTTATGGAACAGCAATTATCGGCGTTACGGTAGACTGCCTGCGCGGAATTTACGAAACGGATTTTGTCAAAACCGTCCACGATTTCGGCAGTTCGATGAATAAAATAGTTGATTACGGGCAAATCGAAGGCGGCATTGTGCAGGGAATTGGTTGGCTGACGATGGAAGAAGTTGTTTATGACGCGGACGGCAAACTGCGCTCAAACGCGCTTTCGACTTATAAAATTCCCGACATTTATTCCGTCCCAAAACAAATTGAAATTGTGCCGCTTGAAACCGACAGAGAAAATCCGGCGATTTTTAATTCAAAAGCCGTCGGCGAGCCGCCCTTGATGTATGGCATCGGCGCGTATTTTGCGATTCGCAACGCTGTTCGCGCGTTTAATTCAGAACAATCGCCCGCGTTTGTCGCGCCTTTTACGCCGGAAAGAGTTTTGATGAACTTGTATTCGGAAGCGGCAAGGGAAATGAAAGCCGGAAAATAAGAGAAAAAATTGACAGGAATAAAGAGGATAGACAGGGATTAAAATCAATTCAGTTTCTTATCCTCGTCTATCCTCTTTATTCCTGTCAATTTTTCTTGTGAATTCTTTCAATGAAAAAAGAGTTGGAAATCTGGCAATTCGCCGCCGAAAGATTGAAGCAAAACGAATCGGTAATACTTCTCGTCGTCGTGGAAAGCAAGGGCAGCAGTCCGGGACGGCAAGGTTTCAAAATGGCAATTGCCGAAGATGATTGGCGCGGAAGCATCGGCGGCGGCGTGATGGAAGTTCGGCTTGTCGAACAAGCAAAATTCAAAATTTATTCCGCCGTCCGCCGTCCGCCGTCCGCAATCGTTGAGCAAATTCATCAGAAAAACTCGATAAATTCAAGCGGGATGATTTGTTCGGGCAAGCAAACAGTTGTTTTTTATAAACTCACAAAGGACGATTTGCGAAGCGTTCAAAAAATTATTCAATGTATAAAAAATGAAAGAGAAAGGTATTTCCAAATAACCTCAAATAATTTCCGCGTCATTTGGAAGAAAAAATTCGATGTTGATTTTAGATTTACTAAATCTGAAGCGGATTTTCTCTACGAAGAAAAACTTGGTTTTAAAAACAAACTTTTCATCATCGGCGGCGGACATTGCGCTCTGGCTTTGTCGGAGTTGATGTCAAAGATAGATTTTCACATCACGCTGTTTGATGTCCGTCCGAACTTAAACACAATTGCTAAAAATAAATTCGCTCACGAAAAACACATTATCGAAAGCTACGAAAACATCAGCGATTTTATTTCTTCGGGCGCAAATCATTTTGTCGTTGTAATGACGCTCGGTTACAAATCCGACGAAATTGTCATTAGAAAATTGCTCGCCAAAAATTTCAAATACTTTGGCGTTCTCGGAAGCAAAGCAAAAATGGCGACTTTGCTGAAAAATTTACGAAAAGAAAATTATTCGGCTGAAAAATTAGACAAAATCCATACGCCAATCGGCTTGCCAATTAACAGCCAAACGCCCGAAGAAATTGCCGTCAGCATCGCGGCGGAGATTATTGCGGTGAAAAACGGTAAATTTACGTGAGGAGCGACGGCGAGCAAACTAGATTTATTGATTAGAATGCAACAACAAACTATTAGCTGCCCACTATTGACTATAAACTATCTTTCGATAAAAAAGGTTTTTGTTGGCAAATCAGTTAAAAGTGTAGAGTGAACAGTTAATAGTTTTGCTCTTTTTTCTGTATTTTGAGAAAGTCCTATTATCTTTTCAACAGTTCCGGCGGAAGTTGTTTGTCAATCGCGGGACGCTCTTTCAAATCAGCCAGTTCCCACATCGTCAGAAAAATCGTCCGCGTAATTTTCTGCATTTTGTCATAGTCAATCTTTTGCGGTTCGTCGCCCGCGCCATGATAATCTTCGTGAACGCCGTCAAACCAAAAAGCAATCGGAATACCGTTTATCGCGTAATTGAAATGGTCGGAACGGAAAAAGAAACCGTTTGTGTCCTTCGGGTCATCATATTTGTAATTGTAATCCAATTTTAAATATGATTTGTTGATTGATTTGGTAACTTCGCCGAGTTTTGAACTCATCATACTTGAGCCAATAATATAAACTTCGTTTTCGCCGGACAGATTGGCGTTTTTCGGGTTTGTATCATTTGGTTTGCGGCTTCGCCCAATCATATCTATATTGAGTTGCGCGATGACATCTTTGATGTTGACAGTCGGAAATTCGTTAAAATATCGGCTTCCCCAAAGACCTTTTTCCTCGCCTGCGTGCCAGACGAGCAAAACTGAACGCTTCGGACGCACCGGCGATTTTGCCAATGCTTCCGCCATCGCCAAAACGGCAACTGTTCCCGAACCGTCGTCGTCCGCGCCGTTCCATATTTTATCGTCGCCTTTCGCCGTCGGATTCGTTCCAACGTGGTCGTAATGTGCGCCAATCGCAACCATTTCATTTTTCAACGTCGGGTCGCTTCCTTCCCAAAGTGCGACGACATTTTGCGTCGAGGCTTTGTCAATTCTAAAATCTGTCGTGTAAGCGGCTGTTTTATTAAAGTTAAACGACGGCAGAAGGGAATTCGCCGCCGCGAGTTTTACAATTTCTGAAAGACTTGTGTTTTGCCCTTGAAATAAATTTTCGGCAGCATCCCTTGAAATAATTATTGTCGGGATATTCTGATTTCTCGAAATTCCGACTTGGGTGAATTTCTCAACCGAGGTGCCGCCGCGTTCGCGCCTCTGCCGTTCGTTCTGCCAGTTTTCTTCCACTTCCGGCGCAGCAATTACAATCAAACCAGCTGCTTCTTTGTGCCGCGCATAACTCAGCGGATCCATCCAATCAACCATCGAGCGACCGTGTTTGCCGGAGAATAAATCTTCCCGCGTAACGCCTTCGGGATAATCGCTGTTGCTGTAAATCACGACGGTTTTGCCTTTTACATCCAAATTTTTCAAGGCATCAAGATTTTTAGATTTTATCAGCCAGCCGTTACCGGCAAAAACAAGCGGCGATGCGGTAACTGTTGTTTTAACTGAGTTTGCAAAGAAATCTCTGCCGTATGTCAGTTTCCATCCGCCGATTTCAAGCTGTGTCTTTTGTGGATCGGTATGGCGAAGGTTAAGCGCGATTTTTTGAAAATAAGTTCCGTCTTCGCCCATCGGTTTAAAACCCCAACGCGAGAGCATCGTGCCGATAAATTTCGCGGTCAAATCAAGCCCGCGCGAAGGCGTGTCGCGCCCTTCCATCTCGTCCGATGCAACAAAATAAAGATAATCCTTAAGCTGCGCCGCCGTAATTGTTTCCGTCGCTTTGAGCGCGGGCGATTTTGCTTTGGTCGCCGTTTGCGCCGCCGTCACAGACGGAAAGATAAACGTAAAAGTTAAAATTAACGCAAGTAAATTTTTCGTAACTGAATTTTTTCTCATTTTTTTCTGAAGATTGGGAAATCTAATGAAGTCCGGTGCAAAATTAAACTTCAATTTTAATTTTTCTATATCTTTGAAGCCTTTTAACCGATTAATGTTGTTTGTTTTTTACGCCGGTCAGCCGAGATTTGTTTCGCGTTTGACGGCAATAACCGCAATTTTTTTATCGTTGGCGAGTTTGAGCATTTCCTCGCGGTCAAAAATGAGAGTTTTTCCGGCAGTCAGACAAAGACAGGTTGCGCCGGCTTCAATCATTGTTTGAATGGTCGGAACGCCGACAACCGGCACATCAAAACGCATGTCCTGATTCGGTTTAGCAACTTTTACGACTGTCAGTTTTCCTTTGGCAAGCTCTCCGGCGCGACGGATTACCGCGTCCGTCCCTTCCATTGCCTCAATCGCCACGCACGCTTTGGCGCGAACAACAATCGTTTGTCCCAAATCGAGCCGCGCAATTTCATTCGCCACTTCTAAACCGTATTCGATGTTTCCTTGTTCGAGCGCGTCGGGTTTGCGTTTTGATAAAACGCCTTCCTGCGCTAAGTGATTTTGAATAAAATATGTCGAATCAATCAGTTCGATGCCTTCGCCCGCCATCTCATCGGCAACGCCGCCGATAAGCGCGTCGGTGTTTCTCTGCGGCAGATTCCAAAGCATCCGTATCATTCGCAAATCTGGCAACGCACCCGAAAATATCTGAACGTGCTTGACTTGTCCCGCCATTATCGCGTGTGTTACGCCTTCTTTTTTAAAAAACGAAATCATCTTGCCGAGTTGTCCGATACCAACCCAAATAACTTTGTCGGCAATTTCTTCAATGAGTTTATCAGTTTCTTCACGAATGGCGACAACTGCCAGACTCGCGCCTTGTTTCTTTGCGCCTTCAAGGACGAGAAAAGGAAATCTGCCGTTTCCGGCAATTAAACCAAACTTCATAAACTCATTTTTAACAGATTTTTCCCGTTGTTGCCACAAAATTTAAACTTAAATTTTTGGTGCTGTATCAAAAAAGATGGGTGGTGTTTCACAATTTATGCTGAGTTGAAAGAAGAAGCAGGAAGGCTATTCTTGTAGTTGTGTGTTACAAATAGCTTTTTCAAAGAGCGAAGAAATACCAGAACCACCGTTTTTAGAGCAGCGACGGAGGAAGAAATTACGGTTTAACGGCAACGCCCCAGGGCGCGCTTCCGGCTTCGATAGTCGCCGTCACCAGGTTCTTTTCCGTGTCAATCACCGAAATATTGTTTGAAAGCCCGTTTGCGGCATAAAGTTTTTTACCGTCCGGCGCGAGCGCGATTCCCCAAACCCTTTGACCGACGGAAATCGTCGTCAAAATTTGAAAGCTGTTTGCGTCAATTACCGAAACGCTGTTGCCGCGCCCGTTGGCGACATAAACTCTTTGTCCATCGGGCGAAACGACCACGCCGACCGGCTTTACTTCTTCATTTTGCAGAAGCGGGACGGTGGCAATTACCTCGTGTTTGCCGACATCAACGACCGACAAGGTTTTGCCCAACTCGGCTGAAACGTAAGCGCGCTTTCCGTCGGGCGAAAATGCCGCGTCGCGCGGGCGATTTCCGACCATAAAAGTATGAACAACCTGCTGTTTGTTTGTGTCAATTACGGAAACCGTGTTGCTCGTTTCCGCCATCACGTAAACCCAGCGTCCGTCGGGGCTAATCGTGACACCTTCAGGCTCAATTCCGACCACCAGCGTGGCGATTTGCCGGTTTGTTTTAACGTCGAAAACCGTCGCCGTTCCCGCGTCTTCGTTGGCGACATAAAGCAGCGCGCCGTCGGGACTGACGGCAAGTTGTTCCGGGTCCGTTCCGACATCGAAAGAAGCCACGATCGCGCCGCTGTTAGTGTCCAGAGCGACTATTTTATTGTCTGCCGGGTTATATTTTTTATTTACCGGCGTGCTGAGAGCGACGTAAGCGCGTTTTCCGTCCGCAGTGACGCGAATCCCGCGCGGGCGGGCGCCGACAAAAATTTTGTCCACGACTTTATCGGTTTTTAAACTAATGACGGAAATTGTTCCGTCGCGTTCATTGGTGACGAAGACAAGCGACCCGGAATAAGGAGACGAACAATCCGCGCCCGACAAAACAAATAATGCCAGAACAGATGAGTAAAATACTTTTTTTAAAAATACGTTTTTTTTATTCGTCATTTCAGAGTGTATAGGTAAGCGGCAACGTCGCGTGAATTTTCTTCGGATAAACCGAGATTCGGCATCGCCGTCTTTTCATCCACGCCCGGTGGGTTTTGCAGCCAGCGAATCATATTGTCGGGATTATTTTCCAGAACGCCGCCGATAAACATTCTTCCGGCAATTTTATTGAGCGGCGGTCCTACGTTTGAATCCGCACCGCTGATGCCCGGAATCGTATGGCACGAACCGCAGCCGACTTCTCGAATCAATGCGCGACCGCGCACGGGATTTCCGCCGGTCATTTCCGCCGCCGATTGTTCGGTTTCGCGGTTCGAGATTTGAAACGCCGCAAACAAGGAAATCGCGCCTACCACCAAAACCAGTATAATCAACAATAAAACTTTTGTCCGACTTTTCATACCTCGACCTCCATTTCGGGCTTCGGCGCGAACATTTGTTTCTCGCGCATCAAAACCCGTTTTTCCGAGTCCGTCAGCCAGCCCGCGAACATAATCAGTCCCGCGACGATATAAACGATTCCGGCAGGCACCCACATAATTAAACCGCCGAGCTGCTGGTCTTCGAGCGCGGTCAAGCCCCACGAAGCGGTCGTTTTTTCGTAAGCCGGATACCAGACATTGGTTGTAAAAGTTAAAAACGCGCCGAGCAACCCGCTGTGAATCGAAGTCGTAAAAAGATAAAGCACGCCCGCGCCGTAGCCCATCAGCCCGCGCGGGCTGGCGATTATCGCCTGCCAAAATAATAATGCCGAAAGGAAAAAACTGAGATGCTGCAGCGTGTGAACGAAATTGCTTTCAAGCGTCGCCTGAAACAGAAACGGAACGTGCCAAATCCAGAGCGCGACGGTGTGGATTGCCCACGCGACGAACGGATTCGTGATAAAGTGCCAGATTCGCTCAATCGGTTTAAATTTAATTACGCTTTTCGCACCGCCGCGCCACTTTCGCGGCATCGCCCACATTGTTGCAACGAGCGGCTTGCTTAAAATTAAAAGCGGCGCACTGATGAGCATTAGAATCTCGTGCTGCGTCATATGCGCCGAAAACAAAACTTCTCCCCACGGATGAAGCGGCGACGAGCGCGACGAAAAGCGAAAGCCAACCGCCCGCAAAAGCCAATGCTTCCCATGTTTTTATTCCGCGCCCTTTTTTAGCCGAACGCCACAAATTGAAAACACCTTGAATGTAAATCCAGGCAAAAAGCGCGAGGCTGACAATTATTAATGGGTCAAAGCTCCAGGCGTGCCAAAGGTCTGCGAAATTGTGCGGCTTGCCGTCGTGCGCCCAAGCCGTAGATGAAAGAATAAAAAGGAAACCCGGAAGCGCGAACGACACTTTCCATTTTCCATTTTCCATTTTTTCCTCATTTCTCGCATGGAACTCCCATAATCGTCGGCAGCCATTGGGCGAAAATCACGAGCGTAAAAAGCCCGCTTGTCATTATTCCGAGAATTGCTATAAAGCGGCTGCGCGGCAGCATTCCGTCCTTTTCGCTTTTCCATTCGGCACCTGCTGCCAGCCAGTTTTGCCACGAAACGAAAAAGCCAGCCAGCGATAAAATCAAAGCGATTATCGAAACAATGTGATTCTGCAGAAAATTGCCGCTCGCGCAAGCGTATTCCGATAAAAGATAAACCGTTTGAAGCTGAACAGCCCAAACGAGCGGCAGAAGCAGAAACCCGATCCACAACCAAAGTTTGCCGCTTTTTTCAGAAAATTCCTGTTTTGCTTCGGTTTTTGCTTCCACTTTTTGCCTCACAAAAATCTCGGTCCCAAATACACCAGCGCGTAAAGCAGAACCCAGACTCCGACCACCCAATACCAATAAACCGCCGTAACCGTCAAATCAAACGCCTGTTTTTCGTCCAAGCCTTTCGCAAAAACCCAGACGATGCCGAAAATATCTTCGCAAGCCATCACAAACAGATGAATCAGGTGCATTCCGAGAATCGTCCACGTAATCGAGCCGTAAGCGTTGTCGTTCCATTTGAAATGAAGCGAATCGAATTCGTAAAACCGCAAAATAATCGCCGCAATATTAAAAGCAAGCGTAACAACCAGAAAAATTTTCACGCCCTTTTCGTTCTTTTTTCTCGCATTCAAATCAAGCAGAATATCGGGAATCAAACTGACCAGCAGAACGACGAGATTTATCGTCGGAATGGTCAAATCCGGCACCGGATTGTAAATTATCGGAAAACGGTCAACCCGCGGCGGCGGAAACGGCGAAAGCATCGTCCAAATGCTGAAATAAGCGGCGATGAGACAGCCGAACACGACGGTTTCGATAACTAAACCCCACGTATTTCCCCACCAAATCGGCGCGTGGGTATCGAACATCGTCGAAGGCAAACTGGATACGTCAATCGTTTTTTGCGGTATCGAGTTTTCGGAAGTCATATTTTCGCCTCCACAGGTTTAAGCGATGGCTCCGGGTTTTGCGGATCCTTTTCGACTTCCTCGTGCGTCGAGCGGATATGCGCCAGGCTGTTGCTCCAGAACCAGCCGAACAATGCGAGAACGCTTAAAACACCGCCAATCGGGATTGCTATGGGATGAAAAATAACGCCGATAAAAGTTCCGCCCGTCGCCAATGCCAGCAAAAACGGGTAAATCGAATCACTTTGCAGTTCGTATTTGTGTTCCGGCGCGGCATCGTGAATCGTTGTCGCCAGAGCTTCGCGTTTTTTTACGTTCAAACCCGTGATAACGGGCGCGTCTTCTGTTCTTTCCCAAATTGCGTGCCGACCTTGCACGATTGGAATGTATTGAAAATTGTAGGCGGGCGGCGGCGAAGAAGTCGCCCATTCGAGCGTGTCCGCGCCCCATGGATTATCGCCCGCCACTAAGCCATTTTTTAAACTGTATAGAACATTTCCGATAAAACTCAGGACGCTAACACCGATAATAAACGCCCCGACTGTCGCCAAAAAATTTAATTCGCCCCAGCCAGTTTCGGGAATGTAAGTATAAACGCGGCGCGTCATTCCATTCAAACCGAGAATGTGCATCGGGAAGAAAACTAAATTGAAACCGATGAAAAGCAGCCAGAAATTTATAATTCCGGCTTTTTCGCTCAACATTCTTCCCGTCCATTTCGGAAACCAATAATAAATCGCGCCGAACAGCGGAAAGACCGCGCCGCCGATTAAAACGTAATGGAGATGGGCGACAACAAAGAATGTGTCATGGAGCTGTAAATCGAGCGGAACGGATGCGAGCATCACGCCTGTCAAACCGCCAATGATAAAGATGGCGAAAAACCCTAAAACGAAAACGAGTGGCGTTTTCAAATTCCACTTTCCCGACCAGAGCATCGCCAGCCAGCAGAAAATCTGCACGCCGTTCGGAATGACAATCATCATACTCGCTGCGGTGAAAATTCCCTGCCCGAGCTGCGGCAGTGGTGTCGTGAACATATGATGAACCCACACGCCGAAACCGATAAACCCGGTCGCAATCATTGACAAAACAAGGGCAGTATAGCCGAAGGTTTTTCTTCGGGTGAAAGTCACAAGAATCATTGAGATAAAACCCGTCGCCGGAATAAAAATGATATAAACTTCCGGGTGTCCGAAAAACCAGAACAGATGCTGATAAAGAATCGGGTCGCCGCCTTCGGCTTGATTGAAAAAATGCGTCGAGACATTCGTCAGCCTGTCCATCGAAAGCATCGAACTGCTCGTCATCACGGCAGGCATCGCAAAAATCACCATAAACGATGTAACAACCATCGCCCAGACAAAAAGCGGAATGCGGTTGAGCGACATTCCCGGCGCACGCTGTTTGAAAACGGTCGTCAGTATTTCGACGGCTCCGACGAGCGCGGCGATTTCGGTCAGGGTAATCATCTGCGACCAAACATCAACCCGTTTTCCGGGCGAGAATTCCGGTCCCGCGAGCGGAACGTAAGAAAACCAGCCGGTGTCGGGACCAATGTTCAAAATCAATCCGGCGTAAAGCAAAATTCCGCCGATCAGATAAACGAAATATCCGAAAGCGTTCAGGCGCGGAAACGCGACGTTGCGCGTCCCGACCATCAGTGGCACGAGATAAATCCCCATTCCTTCCATTACCGGGACGGCGAACAGAAACATCATCGTCGAGCCATGCGTCGTAAAAAATTGGTTATACAAATCTGGACCGAGGAAATTGTTTTCGGGAAACGCCAGTTGAATCCGCATCAAGAGAGCGAGAATGCCGCCCAGTCCGAAAAAGACGAACGCCGTGCAGATAATCCGCAACCCGATGGTTTTGTGATTTGTGTTAGAAAGCCAGCCGATAACGCCGCGCGGCTCAAACCAGGTCTTCTCCAATTCGCGCCGCTCGTGTTCAATCGTTTCGGGCGTGAGTATCGGTGATTGTTTTTCGTCTTTTTCTTCTTTCGGCTTTTGTTCGTTTTCCGCCACTCGTTTTTCCTCGAATTACTTCAAAGTCTGCAAATACTCCAGTAACGCCTGCAAATCTTCACTCGAATAACTGTTCATCGGCATTCGCACGCCGGGTTTAATCTTTTGCGGGTCGCTAATCCAACCTCCGAGATGTCCTTTCGTGTTCGGAAGAGAGCCGGCGGCGATATAAGAACGGCTGGCGATATGCGTCAAATTCGGTCCGACTCTGCCGTATGCCGGCGTTCCCTGAATCGTGTGGCACTGAGCGCACGTCGTCGTCAGAAAAACTTCCTGCCCGCGTTTTTGCAAATTCGTCGCGGGCTGAACGGAGGATTGCCGCTGCGCGACGACCCAATTGTTGAAATCTTCAGGAGATTCGGCAACAACGATAAAACGCATTTTCGCGTGCTGATGCCCGCAAAATTCCGCGCATTGTCCCCAAAAGGTGCCGGGTTTATCGGCTTGAAACACGAACGTCGTCTTATAACCGGGAATCAAATCCTTTTTTCCGTGCAGGTTCGGAACCCAGAAACTGTGAATAACGTCCGTAGATTGCAGTTCAAATTTAACCGGACGACCGACCGGAATGTGAATTTCGTTTGCCATCGAGATGTTGTTGCTCGGAATCCGGTCTTGATATTCGATTTCCCACCACCATTGATGTCCGGTGACTTTGATTACCAATGGCTGTTCGGCTTCCCGAAGCGAGTTGACGGCGCGTCCGGTTCGGAAACTCGCAATCATAAAGACGAACAAAACTATGATGGTGACGGCGACCGCGCCTTTGACAATGTTGCCCAAACGCTTTTCCCGTTCTGGATTCGGCATAACGTCGGGCTGCGTTTCCGAATTTGCCCTTTTCTGTTCACGCCGCGAGCGAAAAAAAGCTGCGAGCAAAACCGCCATCACAATCAGATAAATCGCGCCGCAAACGAAGAAAAACAACCACCAGAGGTTTTCAAGCCGAGCCGATTGCACGCCCGCCGAATCCAGTGCCGACTGCGAGCCGCGACAGCCGCTTAAAACGAAACTCAGTAATACAAAAAACAACCGATTATTGAAAACCATTTTTTTTGTCCACAGATGAACACAGATACACACAGATAAAATCTTCCTTTTATCCTGTTCCTCCTGTCTATCTTGTTTTAATTTATCCGTGTTCATCTGTGGATAATTTTCTTTCGCTTTCACTGCGGCATTTCGGCTGATTACGGAATACGCGGCATATTTTTTATCGGCTTTGCCTCTTCGATTGAGTTTTCCGGCGGTTTTGCCTTCATATCATCGTTGCGGGCGGGTGCGGCATCAAACGGCACTTGCCCGCTCATTGAGCGCACGTAAGCGGCAAGCTGCCAGATTTGATAATCGGGCAGTTTCCCGCGAAACGAAGGCATTCCGTTCGGGCGACCTTCGACAATCGTGGCAAAAACTTGTTCGGGTTGCCCGCCGTAAATCCATTTCGCGTCCATCAGAGGCGGACCGATGGCACCGCCGCCGTGCGCGTGACAGCCGACGCAGTTCATATACGAAAAAAGCCGTTTGCCTTCCGCCATCGCGTAAGCATTCTCTTCGTATTCATTATGAACAGGCGGATTTGCCGTCGGCACTCCGGCTTGCAGCGGAGTCAATTGTTTCGATTCTATCCGCCCGGCGGACGGCGGTTCGACGCGAAAGCCTCTCTCTTCGCGCTCACACGAAACGAATAAGAAAGTGAATGCAGATAAACTCAAAATCAGGATTTTACTTATCCGTTTCATTTTCCCTCCTGATTCAAAGCGGCGGTCTCGGCTGAAATGCGCGGAAGGTTGTATTCGTCCAAAATCTTTTCAATCTCGCCGCGCTTGCGCGTTAAGATTTCTTCGAGTTGTCCTTTGAGTTCGTCTTCGCCGCGCCTGACACCCATCGAAATATCGTAGACAAACGGCAGATACGGCAAATCAATCTGCGGCGAAACCGGCTCAATCCGAAGCGGCACGGTTTGTTTTTTCGCAAAAAATCCGGCAAGCGGTCCCCAGACAACCGCCAAATCAACTTCCTTTTTGACCACCGCGTCAACGATTCCGGCGGGCGGATTCGCCTGCTTATAGTCGCCGTAAATCGAGTAGCCGACGATGTTTTTTGTTATTCCGCGATTCGCCAAAGCGTACGCGGGCGGCGTGTTTGTCCTGTCGTCGCCAATCATCAGCACGCCAATTTTTAATTCTTTGAGCAAATCGTCATCAAGCGATTTGATATTTAAATTCCGGTCCCGGCGCGAAACGAAAACGTAGGTCGAGCGATAATAAGGCGCGGTTGTCAAAGCCAGTTCAAAACTGCTCGGCAACACCGATAACAACATCACATAAACCCGCTCTGAGCGTGTTGCGAAAGAAACCGCGCCGCTGCGCCCACCACGTATATTCGACCGGCAGATTCATTTCCCTGCCAATTAAATCAGCGATTTTGTTTTCAAAACCTTCGCGTTTTTCATTTGAAAACGGCAAATTATTTGGGTCGGCGCAAATTTTCAGCGCGGTTTTCGACGCGGGAATTTTCTGCTGTTCCGGCGGTTCAATGTATTTTTTTTCAAATTGCTGTTCCGCCGCAATCGGTTGATATTCATTCGTGCAAGCCGCGAAAAACAATAGAAAAGCTAAAAAGATTAGCCACGAATAAACACGAAAAGACACGAAAAAAAAGTGAAAATAATTTCGTGTTCTTTCGTGTTTATTCGTGGCTAAATTTCTTCTAGGGAAGCGCGAAAACATAAAGTGTGCCTCCTTTGGTCGTTACGTCGGGCAAATCCGGCACGGCACTGTCCCAGCCGGTTCCGGCGGTTTCGTCGCGCGTATCGAGGTCGCCCGACACAATCGAGCCAGCCCAGCCGCCGATGCCTGACAGAATAGCGACGTATTGCTTGCCGTCGGGAGCGCGATAGGTTACAGGTTGCCCGATAATCCCCGAACCCGTTTTAAATTGCCACAAAAGATTTCCTGTTTTCGCGTCAACGGCTTTAAACCAGGTTTGGGTTCGTATTTCCATTTCGTCGCGCCGCTCGCCTTTAAATCCAGCGCGTAAAGAATGTTCGGATAAGGCGTAACGACATACATTGTGTCGCCGACTATCAAAGGCGCGGCTTCCTGACCGCGATTAACGCCGGTCGAAAATGTCCAGGCGACTTTTAGATTGCCGACATTTGAAGCATTGATTTGGTCAAGTCCGCTAAAGCGTGTGCTGGCGTAGTTTTTCGCCGCCATCAGCCATTGCCCGTCTTCGGCTTCCGGCGCGGAATTTGCTCCCGTCGGAAGTTGTGTTTGCGGAGCGGCTTGATTATCGGCGGAAGTCTCATTTCCGTTGTTCGTGCAGGCGATTTGCGCTGAAAAAACGGCGCAGAAAAGCGCAGCGAATCGGAGAAATCGGCTTGAGAAGCGGACTTGATTCGGTTTTGAATTGATTGCTTCGTTTGATTTATGCGACTGGGGAAAACTTAAGAAAGCTGTTTGCAAAACTGTTTTTCTGATAACGGCTTTTTGAAAACTAAACCAGTGCGAAATTCCCAAAACCCGATTTTGTAATAATCCATTGATTGAAATACACGGAGCTTCTAGGACGATTGATTCAAAATACCAAAATCTAATCGTCTAATTTTAAAACAGCTAATTATAATAAGACTTTAAATGTATATTCCGTCTGTTAGACTACACGAAAGACAAAGCGATTGTAAAGTTAAAGAATGGGGGCGTTTTCTCTCTGTGGTAAAAGATTTGATAAAAACATTCACTACAGAGTTCACCGAGAAGTCACAGAGAATTTTCTTGAACACCTCGTTTGTTACACGATAAGATGATGTTATTTCCGCCCAACCTACGAAAATGACGGGTCAGAAGGATCGCTGATCCACGAAGGTTTGCAGGGAAAATCACCTTCCGCGTTTTCATTAAACGGTTCGATGAAAACCGTTTCGTCAACCGCGTCGCCTTCAGTAGCATCAATGTATTGACTTGTCGGTTTAAGTCCGACGAGTTTGAATTGCCGATTGGAATCCTTTACGTCTTCAATCAAATCGTAAAACATTTCAAAATCATTTCGCGCCGTCGGCGGCAGCATTTCGCAGTCGTTATCAAATGTCAGCGTGTAAGAACTGCCCGCGTCGGATTCAAGAACAATAACATCCTGATTTTCGGTTTTATATCCGACAATGACTTTTCCGTCCGCTTCCAATTCGATTTCAGCATTGATGCTGTCGCCGATTTTATCCGCTTTTTTCTTTATTATGTTATTTTCCAAAAGTATAAAAGTTCGCTCGGATAAGTTTCCGAGCGACAGTTGAGCATTTTCAATCGTCATTTCAACCGCGTTATTTCTCCAGCCGTTTTTTAACTTTATTCCGTCGATGTGCGAATAATCCGCCGTTAAATCAATAAATTTATCAATGCCATCGCCAACGCCCGAAGTTGAATTGGCATTTTGAGCGGTAATATTGATTATTCGTCCGGCTTGCGCCAAATATTCAACGGATGATTCGTTTTCGCCGCCTTTTTTGTAACTGAAACTGATTCGATGACAGTCGGCATCAATCGGAAAAATAAACTTTGCCGCGCCGTTCTTGTGGTAAAATAGAACGACACCTTTGACAATAATGGTTATTTTGGGTTTTGGCATTCTTCTTTCTCCTTATTATGGGTGTTTGGGTAAAGCTAAAGCAAATTTCGACTGACTGAAGCACAAAGAACTTACCACAAAAAATCAAAAAATATCCTAAAACTCGGTGTAACCGCCGAAAACGGCGAAAGCCGCCCAGAAATACGGCATGCGAAAATGGCTGTCGTCCGATTTTAGCATATCAATCTGGGCGTAGCGCAGAGCGGCAGCGGTCGGCATTTTTTCTTGACGGCGGTAACGGTGAAAATTTTTCATCAGCTCCGCCGTCGCATCCGAATCAACTTGCCATTGACTTGCCACGACGAGCGGTGCGCCGGAAGCCAAAAAAGAGCGCGAAAGTCCGATTAAACCTTCGCCTTTGTAATAACTTTCAACGCCGGTTTGACAGGCTGAGAGAACGACTAATTTCGTCCGCAAAAGTTTTTCGCCGACGAGTTCCGCATTGGTTAAAACTCCGCTTTCGTCATTTTTCGCGGCTTTTGCCAGCAGCAAACTCGAATCCAACGGCGAACTGTTTTCAACCAGATAATGTCCGGCAA